>JAAYUL010000029.1 GCA_012517675.1 Clostridiales bacterium
ACAGCCAGCTGACCGAATTGACGCCCCGGTCGAAGCTGGTCGGCTCACGCTCCCCGGAGAGCGTTTTCGCCATGTTGCCGAAATAGGTGTCGTCGCCGGTCGCAAGCACGACCGCCGTGGCCGAGCCGCTGATGACATTGGTGCCCATAAAGCAGATATTGCGCAGGTCGAACAGATTCTGCGTCCGCGCGGATTTCCCGGCATCCGGATATTTTTCCACCGGCTCCGCTTCCCCGGTCAGCGCCGACTGGCTGACAAACAAATCCTTTGCTTTCAAAACGCGCACGTCAGCGGGAATCATATCGCCCGCGGAAAGGACCACGATATCGCCGGGAAGGATGTCCGCCATGTTGATCTCCTCCCGGCCGTTTTCCCTGCGGATCACGGTCGCCGTGGTCTTTACCATGGATTTCAGTCCTTCCGCCTCCTTTCCGGAGCGGAATTCCTGAAAAAAGCGCAGGCCGCCGCTGATCAAAACCAAAATCAGAATGACGATCACCGCAGCCGGGCTTTTTTCCTCCGGCGCGGCCAGAACGACTTCCGTAAGAAAAGAGATGGCCGCAATAACGAGCAGCACCAGCGTAAACGGGTTGACAAACGCCCGGAACAGCTGAACATACCACGGTTTAGGCTTTTCATGGGTGATCTCATTGCTTTTATATTCTTCGGAAAGGACCTCCACATCCACAATATCAAGGCCGCGCTCCCGTGTTTTCAAGGCGGACAGAAGCATGTACTTTTCCATTCCGGACTGTTCCATCAGTTTTTTGGCGATCAATTGCGTACTGCCGGCCGCCGCCGCGCCGTTTTTTTTCTTCATGTGTTTACACCCCCGGTTCACATTATCCCGCAAGGCGGGGATTGCCGCGCTGCAATCCGAAGCAGGAATGCCTTTGAATTTTCCCATGCTGGTCCCTCGTAAAAGGCAGACGGGACGGGTACGGACGCGGCAGGGCGGAAAACAGACTGCAACAGCGTCTGTTTTCCGCGGGAGAATCATATGAAATTCATGAAAAAAGTCCCCCTGCCCATATGAATTATAAGGCAGGGGGAATCCGGTTTCAATCCCAAAACTAATTTTTCATATACATGGGCTGAGCGAGTGTTTCCTCGGCATATTCGGGGAGCAGCGAAGGCAGGCTGAGTTTCTTTTCCAAATGCTCCGAACCGATGCCGGTGGAAGAAAACACCATCATAAACAGCAGTCCGGTCTGAATCCACGCGATCGTGACGTCCGTCAGCCCGTGAACCAGCACCGCCGCAAAAATTGCAACCATCAGAATATTCATATTGCTGCAGATATGGCTGCGGAACCGCATGGTGATCAGCTTCAGCTGCAAAATGACATAGGAGCCGATCGCGGCAAGACCGATAATTCCGTAGTTCAGCAAAGTATCGAGCAGAAGATTATGGCAATGATAGGTTTTATACCCCGCGAACTGTTCATAGATCATCTGGTAGGACATGGCGCCTGTTCCGAACAGCGGGTGCTGCCGGATTCCCTTCAAAGACGTGATCCAGATATCCAGGCGGTCTTCGCACGTTTTATCAATTCCGGGAACATCCCGGGGCAACAGATTGGGGATCATGGTTCCGGCGATAAATATCGCACCGCCCGCCAGAAGCAGAACACCGGCCATCCTGTACTTTCCTTTAATCAGCAGGAATGCCAGCACCCCCACCGAAAGCGCCACACAGGAGGAAACGCTGGCGCAAAGATACAATCCGAACAGATTGACCGCGATCACCGCAACGTAAAAATTTTTGTGCTGTGAATTTGTAAATAAGCGATACACGGCTATAATAACAACAAATTCAATGATCATTCCATAGCAGTTCGCATTGTGAAACAGCGACATGGGCCGGTAAACGGAATCGACGCGCAGCATGGAAATTTTCTGAATCAGCGCGTATCCGGCGGCCCAGATGCTGCCGACGCACGCCGCATCCATCATGCGGTTGAACAACTGCCGATTCATGATGCTTCGAATATAAAACCCGCACATCACCAGAGCAATAATCACAATCGCGTACAGAATGCCCCAATAATTATTATAGGTAGCGGAAACAAAGAAAGGCACGACCAAAAAACCCAGCAGGAACTTTGAATACGGCGCGGAAAATGCTTTTGTCCTGATTCTGCAGTTGATCATTGTCATGATCGCCACAAAACAGACCGCGGCAACACTGAAATAAAACGGCATAAAAATGGACAGAACCAGCAGAAGAGCAATCAGCTCGTCTGTGTTTCGGGCCCACGGCTTTGCTTTTTCAAGAATCGAATTCTTAATACTGTTAATCAGGGTCACCCCCCCATTCTCGGTTTTATTTGTTAATAATCATTTAACGAAATTTCTGTTCTATCTGTCAATTATACCACAAAAAAACTGTTAGGCAAGATATAAAATGAATTGAAAGAGGCCCTGAAATGCAATTCGTTTTGTCTGTAATGACGAAATTTGTTACATTTTTTTTAACAGTTTGCTGTATGATGTTTTTTTTCTGTAACTTTTGCTGAAATATAGTATAATATCTATTAAAAGAAACATAAACGGACGGAGAATCTTACATGGAAGACGTCAGCGTAAAATTCGGCCTTTCGGCGCGGGAAGCCGAAGAGCGCAAACAGCGGGGGCTTGTAAATGGTGAAGAGGAAATCCGAACCAAATCGGTTGGAAAAATCATTCGCGACAACCTGGCGACCCCCTTCAATATTCTGAACGCCGTGCTGGCGGGACTGGTCCTGCTGGTGGGTTCCTATAAAAACCTGCTGTTCATGGGGGTCATTTTTTCCAACATACTCATTGGAACCATTCAGGAAATCCGCGCAAAAAAGACGATCGACAAGCTTTCCCTGATTGCCGCGCCGAAGGCCCACGCGGTAAGGGACGGAAAAAAGCGGGAGCTGCCCGTAAGCGAAATCGTAATGGACGACATCCTTCTGCTTGCCGCCGGCGATCAGGTCTGCGCCGACTGCGTGCTGGTCGACGGGGAATGCGAGGTCAACGAATCCCTGATCACGGGGGAATCGGAGCCTGTGGAAAAAAAATCAGGCGACCATCTATTGAGCGGAAGCTTCATCGGCAGCGGCGGCTGCCACGCCAGAGTGGAGCATGTCGGCGCGGAAAATTATGCCGCGAAAATTACCTGTCAGGCAAAATATTTGAAAAAGCCGAATTCGGAAATCATGAAATGGATCAACATGATTATCAAATGGATCGGCTTCGGCATTATTCCGGTGGGCATCATGCTCTTTGTCAAGCAATACTTCATTTCCGGCAATTCATTCGGCAAAGCGATTATCGGAACGGTCGCCGCGCTGATCGGCATGATTCCCGAGGGGCTTGTCCTTTTGACCAGCGTGGTTCTGGCAGTGAGCGTCATCCGGCTTGCAAAGCACAAGGCGCTGGTGCAGGAGCTTTACTCCATTGAAACGCTGGCGCGGGTGGACGTGCTCTGTCTGGACAAGACCGGAACCATCACGGAAGGCGCCATGCAGGTGGACGGGATTGCCCCGCTTTGTGAAATTTCCAGAAAGGACGCCGAGGATGCGCTGGCGGCTCTTCTGGACACACTGAATGATGAAAATCCAACGGCGAACGCCCTGCGGCAGCTCGGTCTTCGGGTCCCGGACTGGGAATGCACGGCCGCGGTCCCCTTTTCTTCCGCGCGTAAATGGAGCGGCGCCTGTTTTGAAGGGCACGGCAGCTTTTTGCTCGGCGCGGGTGAATTTATATTGAAAGACGCGTTTTCTTCCATTCGGGAGCAGGCGGAGCAATATGCAAAGCAAGGCCGGCGCGTGCTGCTTCTGGCACATTCCGAACATCAAATGGACGGAAAAGAGCTGCCGAAGGATATCGCGCCGCTCGCGCTGATCCTGCTGAGCGACCGGATCCGCAAAAACGCCCGCGCCACATTGGAGTATTTTTCCGACCAGGGCGTCGACGTCAAGATCATTTCAGGCGACAACGCGGTCACCGTTTCCAGCGTTGCGGAAAAAGCGGGGCTGTGGAACGCCGACAACTATGTGGATGCGTCCACCCTGGAAAATTACGAACAAATAAAGGAAGCGGTTCGGAAGCACGCTGTTTTCGGAAGAGTAACGCCGCAGCAGAAGCACGATATGATCAAGGCGCTGAAGGAGCTGAACAACACCGTCGCCATGACGGGTGACGGCGTTAACGACGTGCTTGCACTGAAGGAAAGCGACTGCAGCATTGCGATGGCATCCGGCAGCGACGCTTCGCGCACCGTTTCGCAGGTGGTCCTTCTGGATTCGGATTTTGCCAGCATGCCCAAAATCGTGAACGAAGGGCGGCGCTCCATCAACAATTTGCAGCGTTCCGCCGCGCTTTTCCTGGTGAAATCCATATTTTCCATCGTCATCGGCGTATCTTTCATTTTTTTGCAGTGCGCCTATCCGTTTCAGCCCATACAGTTCACCCTGATCAACATGGTGACCATCGGAATCCCGTCGTTTCTTCTGGCGCTGGAGCCGAACCGGGAGCGTATCCGCGGGGCATTCATCCTCAACGTGATCAAAAAAGCAATTCCGGGCGCTGTCACCATGATCTGCAACATCCTTCTGCTGGTGTTTATGGCATGCTATTTAAACTTCTCATCGGATGAAATTTCGACTCTGGCCGTTATCATTACCGGTTACACGGGCTTTTTGACCCTTTTCCGCATCTGCATGCCGTTCGACGCAAAACGCACGGTTCTGTTTGCCATGATGGTGATCATTTTCGCGGTGGCCCTCACCACCTTCCAGTCCTTTTTCTCGGTTATTTATTTAACGCTTCCGATGGTGTTTCTTCTGATTCCCATGATGATTCTGGCAACCGTCCTGTTCTCGGTGGTTCTGTGCACCATCCGGCATCTTTCGCCGCGCGTCCCATCCAGAAAGACACGGCGGCTGCTCCGTCTGCTCCGAAGGAAAAAGCGCAGCCGGGCTTAGGCCCTGATTAAAGCAGAAGAACGTCGTATGCTTTCACAAAGCCCGACGAATCCCCAAAGCTGATTTTGTACCAGCCCTGCAGCACTTCGGAAATGGAAACCGGTTCATGGTCCGGCACCTGTGCCAGGCGCCGAGCTTCCCCGGAAGGCGCGGAATACAGGCTTGTTCCGTCCGGTCCGCAGCTGACCCTGCCCATCAGCCGCACCTGAACGGCAGGCGATTCCCAAATTCCAAAGCAGTGGCACACCGCCTCGGTCAGGTTTTCCGCTATCGCGGTGATGTGCGTTTCCATCCACTCCGAATTCTGTTCGCCAACACCGGCGCAAAACAACACCGCAGGCGCATTTGTTTTTGCCAGCTCCGGAATTTTCACCGACGGAACAACTTGGACCGTTTCGGGCGCCGGATAGATCTGCTGATAAAAGCCGGCCAATGTTTCAGCCGCACAGCGGCCGGCGCGGCTGAAGGGAAAATACGCCGCACCCGGTTTTCCCATGTTCGGCCCCGGGGCAAACGCACCCAGCGCGAGATGGAGGTCGTAGTACCCGGCGTTCGACTCCCGAATGGCTGTTCCAACCGATCGGTTTATGCCGCCGCGGGTAAAATCGATTTTTCTTGCGCGCAGACGCGGCTCCATTTCGTCCGCAATTTGATTGGCAAAACCGGCTTTTCTTTCCCCGCCCGGAGATGAAACCGTATGGTCCGCCGCAGGGCTTAAAAAAATAAGAGGCATGCGGGTCCCCCTTTCTCTTCCGCCGAACCGACCATGCTCCGCATCCCCTTGAAACGAAACAGGAATGCAGAAAGCATGAGAAAATAACGGCTGCAAACAACATTGCGATCTATAAAAATATATGGAGAACGAAAAAAATTTAGCACTGAAACCGGCGCACTGCAAAAAATCCGGCCCACCGCGAAATCTGCGGTAAGCCGGATTGCTTTTTCTCTGTTTGCCTTTTACTTTTTCTCCACGGCGGAGGAAAGGAAATTCATGATCTCCTCATAGACCTCGCTGCTGTTTGTTTCCGTCAGGATTGCATGGCGCGCTCCCGGATACAAAACCACTTTTACCCTGTGCCCGGTTTTGTTCATCTTTTCCGCAAACCTGCGGACGCCCTTTCCAAAGCCTCCCACCGGGTCGCGGTCGCCGGAAACGATCAAAATGGGGATATCCGGTATTTTTTTATACCCCTGCCTGGAATTGATCTCCTCCTGAAGGCAGATGATGTCGCGGTAGCCGGAAACGGTAAGATCAAACCCGCAGAGCGGGTCGTTGGTATAAAGATCCACCTGCCTGGTATCGCGCGAAATCCAGTCGTTCGGCGTTCTGCACGGCGGAAATGCTTTGTTGTATTTTTTCGTGGAGAGCTTTGCAAAAATCGGGTCGTGGCCTCTTGCGCCCTTTTTCTTCAGGATATGCTCTGCCAGCAGCTTTTCCGCCTTGTAAACCGCTTTCCCCGCGTTGCCGCAGGTTCCCACAAGGATCAGCCCCGAAAGCTGCGCGCCGTACTGCGCGGCATAGCTGCGCGCCAAAAACGACCCCATGCTGTGCCCCAGCAGGAAACAGGGGACATCCGGACAATCCTTCCGGATGATGCTGTTAAGCTTGTGCATGTCGCAGACCAGATTCCGGCAGCCGCCGTCGCCGAAGTAACCGTAAGAACCTCCCGCCGAAACGGATTTTCCATGGCCAAGGTGGTCGTTGACGGCAACCACATACCCCTGCGAGGCGACCTGCCTTGCAAAATCCACATACAAAAGGCTGTGTTCCGCCATTCCGTGCGCGATTTGAAGAATCGCCTTCACCCTGCAGGAATCGGCCGGCTGAAACACCCTTGCAAATATTCTTTCCCCGTTCAGGCAGGATTCATATGACATTTCCCGCTGCAAAATATCCATCTCCGGCACTCCCTTTCGCTTTTGCTTGCTGTTTTCATTATAGCGCGGAAGATCGGATAATACTTGCATGATTTGTAAACTTTTTATGTTGGCTTTCTGTCCATCGGCAGAAAGAAACGGCCGCCGCTCGGGCCGCGCGGTTGCAAACCCTCGCCGCGGTTTAACCTGCCGCCCCGCAGGATTCTCCGATGATCGCATCCAGCCGTTTTTTACTTTGTTACAATCCGATAGATCACAAAGTAATGAAAAATCGTACCGCCCATGACGAAAAAGTGCCACAGCGAATGCATGTATTTTACTTTTTTCCCCACGCCGTAGATCACCGCGCCCACGGTATAAATGACGCCGCCGGCAATCAGCAGCACAATGGAGGTGGAGTCAAGCCGTTCCAGAAGCGGCTTGAAGAAGAAAACCACCAGCCATCCCAAGCCGATGTAACAGGCCATGGAAAGCTTGGTAAAGCGTTTCAGATCGATGGCGTTCAGAATAATGCCCAGAACAGCAACGCCCCAGACAATGTCGAAAATCAGCCACCCGGTCGCTCCGCCGAAACAAACCAGCGAAATAGGCGTATACGTCCCCGCAATCAGCAAAAAAATCGTACAGTGATCCAGCACCCGAAACACCCGTTTCGCCCGGTTGACCCCCAGGCCGTGGTACAGTGTGGAAACCAGATACAGTAAAATCATCGTTACCCCAAACACAAAAACGCTGGCCATGGTAAGCGCGTCGTGATGCCCGAAAACAAGCAGCACCGCCAGTCCCGCGATAGACAGGCCCACTCCGATCCCGTGCGTGATGGCGCTGATCAGTTCTTCCGGAAGAGAGTAGCTGGGCAGAAGAAGCTCTTTGCACAGTCGCGCCCGGCGCTGGGCTTTGGTTTCGACATGATTCTCCATGTTATTTTCCATACTATCACCTGCTTTTCAACAAATTATTATGTGGTATTTAAAACTACATACGAATAGTTTATACTGTAAAAAATATTTTGTCAATAGAAGATTCAGTTGTCCACGCCTTCCAGATTAAACGGCGGAACATAATTCCTGCTTGCGGCCTTTCGCTCCTGCACATAGCCGTCAAGCTTCAGGCTGAACAAATGGTCCTGAACTTTTTCGTATTCGCGCACGGTTATTTTTCGGTTGATTTCCGGAAAATCCGCCGCTCGCCCGCACGGAACATACTGCGCCATCAGGCTGACGGGAACCCCCTCCGGTAAAATCCGGCGCAGCCTGTCGAGCACGGCAATGGAATTGCGCGTATTTCCGGGCAGAATCAGATGACGCACGAGTGTGCCCCGCACCATCAGGCCTTCCTTATCATACTGGGCGGGCCCTGTCTGGCGCACCATTTCCCGAATGGCCGCTTCGGCGGTTTCCACATAGTCTGTCACGCCGGAATATTTGCGCGCAAGCGCGTTGTCCGCATATTTGTCGTCCGGCAGGTAAACATCTACCAGTCCCTGCATTGCCCGCAAGGTTTCGACCTTTTCATAGCCGCCGCAATTGTAAACCACCGGGATCTGTGTTTTTCTCAGCCGGAGCGCCTGCGCAATGGAACCGGCAAAATGAGTGGGACTGACCAGATTGATGTTGTGCGCGCCCTTTTCCGCCAGCCGGTCGAAAATATCCGCAAGCTCCTGCACGCTCACCGCCTTCCCCGCCTGCCGCTGCGTGCTGATCGCATAGTTCTGGCAGAAGACGCACTGAAGGGAGCAGCCGGTAAAAAAAACCGTTCCGGAACCGCGCGTCCCGCTGATGCAGGGTTCTTCCCAAAAATGAAGCGCCGCGCGCGCAACCACGGGATCCGCCCCCATTTGACAAAATCCGGCGCCGGAATCCGCTTCCCGCCGCGCGCCGCATCGGCGCGGACACATGCTGCAATGCTCAATCGTCATGGCTTTTCCTCCGTGATACAGATCATAGCGGCCAGCCCGCCCCGCTTTCCGCCGGAAGCACGGTGAGAAAACAGCCATTCCCGGTTGCACTGCGTACAGAGCCGTGCGACGGAGATCTGCCGTTGTGGAATTCCGCTCTGCCGCAGAATCCTTTTGTTCGCTTCCCAAAGGTCGACCATAAATTTACCGCCGTTTCCGGCCGTGATGAATTCCTCAGGAGCCAGCTCCTTCAGGCGGTAAAACTCACCTGCGACCGGAGCATCCACTTCGAAACAGCACGGTCCGATGGAAGGGCCGACCGCGGCGAAAAGGTCGCCTGGATCGGAACCGAATTCATCCGCCATTTTTTTCACTGTGATCGCCCCGATTTTTGCCGCGGTACCCCGCCAGCCCGCGTGCGCAAGACCGACGGCGCGGTGTACGGGGTCTGCAAAAAAGAGCGGGACACAGTCCGCGTAATAGGTCACCAGCGTGACCCGCGGCGTATTTGTCACAAGGCCGTCAACGCTTTTCAGATCCTTCGGCTTCCAGATTCCGGTTCCGCGGTTCGAAGCGTCCACCCGGCGGATGTTCGTATGATGGTCCTGCGCGCCGGCGACAAGCGTTTCCGGGTCGAAACCCGCCGCAGCGCAAAATCGGCGGATATTTTCACGCA
>JAAYUL010000030.1 GCA_012517675.1 Clostridiales bacterium
ACCTGAGGCCGTTTTGTGCCGTCCGTTTCGCTGACGGTAATAGACAGGATCTCGCCGGACGGCAATCGGATTTCCGGCTCCCGGGAGTCCGCGGGAACCAGACGCAGTTCCGCCGGTCCCTGTGCCAGCCGATAAGCGGAGGTCCGAAAAAAACATGTTTTCAGTCTGATCGAAGCCGGCATCTTCATCACCCCAATCCCAGTATACAAAAAATACGGATCGCAGAAAACAGCGCGGACGCAACTGTCAATGACAAACGGGTGGCACGTGCCGTGCCACCCGTCCTTGATAACGGACAAACCGTCTGCTATAATAAAATCAAAGACCATGGAAAAGCCTTCCATGGCCCCTGCTTTTTGTGCCAAGCAAAAATCCCGGCCGAAAATTGCGGGCGGAATCCGTCAAAGGGAGAGGAAAAATCGGATGCGTTTTTCTGAAAAACTGGACTTGCTCATGAACATCACAAAAACATCCAACAGCGCGCTCGCCCATGCCGTCAGGCTGGACGCTTCGTATATCAGCCGGCTGCGAAGCGGGAAGCGGCTGATGCCAAGGGACAAAGGGGTCGTCCAAAGCATGGCGGCCTGTTTCGCCCGCCGCTGTGCGGAGGGTTATCAGAAAAAAGCCGTGAAAGACACGCTGGGGCTCCCGCGTTTCCCCGAAGACGGTTTTCGCCTGACGGAGGAGATCAGCGGCTGGCTGCTGAAACAAGAAAAAACAGGAACCCAAAAAGTGGAGCATTTTTTGAAGGATCTTACGGATATGGAAAGCCGGAAGGTCCCGGCGGCCGTCCCTCCCGTCCGTGGGGCGGACGCCGCCCTTCCGGCGCCGCCCCGCGAGGGGGTGTCCGCTTATTACGGCATTGACGGAAAACGCCGGGCCGTGGAAGCGTTCCTTTCCCAGGTGGCCGCGGTGCAGCAGCCGCAGACGCTGCTGCTCTTCAGCGACGAGGAAACCTCCTGGATGACCGACCCCGCTTTCGCGCGGAAATGGGCGTCGCTGATGGCGGACGTTCTGGCAAAAGGGAACAAAATCAAAATCATCCACACCATCAGCCGGGACCTGGATGAGATGCTCAGCGCCATCAGCCAGTGGATGCCGCTTTACATGACGGGCTCCATCGAGCCGTATTTTTACCCGAAAAAGCGCGACGGCATTTTCCGTACGACGCTGTTTATCGCGCCGGAAACTGCGGCGGTGGTGTCCGGTTCCATCGGGGAGCAGATTTCCCGCGCCGCGAATCTGCTGTTTTTTGAAAAAGAGGCGGTCGCGTCTTTCGCGGAGGAATTTACCCAGTACCTGCGCATGTGCCGTCCCCTGATGCGTATTTTCACCACCCGGGATCAGGAGGCCTGCTTCGCGACAATCGAAGAGTTCGAGCAGGAGCAGGCGGACACCCTCATCAAGACGGAATCGCTCTCCCTTCTGACCATGCCGGAGGAACTGTTGCGGAAAATTCTGCTGCGAAACGACCTGGACGCGCGGGATGTCTTGAAAATTCATCATGACCGGCAGTACGGCTTTCAAAAAATGACGGAAGAAAGCCTTTACACGGAAATCATCGCGCTGCCCGACGCACGCACGGTAAAAAGCGGCGGGGTCAAGGTGGCGATGTCGGCGATTCTGAACGGCGGCGCCGTGTACTACGCGCCGGACGAGTATGTCCGGCACCTGGAGCATGTGGTGGAGCTTCTGGAAACGCGCGACAATTTTCGCGTGCATCTCATTCAGAACCCGGCGGAAGACCGCTACATGGTCTACGCGCGGGAGGAGCTTGGCGTCATCGTCGCCAAGACCTCCCAGCCGCCGGTCGTGCTCGCGATGAACGAAAGCAACATGACCGCGGCTTTCTGGGATTTTCTCAGGAGCCTTGTCGGGGACAGGGCTTACCGGCGTTCCGACAAAAGGGCCGTCGTCAGCCGCCTTCGGGAGTTTCTCCGTCAATTGCGCGAGCTTCTTTCCGCCGGCTGAGGCGCCGCCCTTGGGACGGACCCGTTCCAAGGAACAGGGGAGGCGCTTCCGCCCCGCTACTTGATCCTTCCGTTCAGCAAAGCTCCCACCGACAGCTTTTTATCCCAAAAGCCGGCAGATCATGCCCGTGAAAAAGCTGACGGCACCAACGAAAAAACGTCTTATTCATTTCTCCCATCACACGGGTTATCACAAGAACGTTCTCCGGCACGGCGAGAGCGTTCTTTTTTTGTCCGTGCGTTCGTCCGTCTTGACGCGCGCCGCGTTGGAAAGCAATTTTCCATCTGCTTTTCAGGGTTTCTGCTTTGACCGTATTAATTTTCATTAAAAATTTACAATCGGATGAAAAAAATGTCCGTTTCTTTACGGCTTAAAAATTGCTATAATCAGCTTAATGTCAGACATTGTTTTGGTAAGAATGCATAAATTATAACGCTTGAGCGCAAGGAAAAGGAGAGATGATCTGTGAAAGGCAGCTTCATAAAAACCCTCAAAAAGCACAAAATCCTGTTGCTGATGCTGATGCCCGCGACCGCGTATGTGTTGATTTTCTCCTACCTGCCGATAGCCGGTATCGTGTTAGCATTCAAAAACTACAATTATGCCGACGGCATCTTCGGCAGCCCCTGGGCCGGATGGGATAATTTCAGCTTTTTCTTTTCCTCCGGCCAGGCGTTCAAGGTCACGCGCAACACTTTGGTGTACAATCTGCTGTTTATTGCGATCAACCTGATCATGCAGGTCGCGGTCGCGGTTTTCCTTTCGGAGCTGAAAGGAAAACACTACCGCAAGATCTCACAGTCGGTCATGTTTCTTCCCTACTTTATTTCATGGGTCATCGTTTCCGTCATCGCCTTCAATTTTCTCAGCTACGACTACGGCGTAATCAACCGCCTTCTGTCTTCGCTCGGGCTGGGAAAAATGGATTTTTACCAGACGCCGTGGGTCTGGTTCCCCATTTTGATTTTTTTCAACACGTGGAAAAGCCTGGGGTACGGCTCCGTCATGTACCTTGCGGCCATTATGGGCATCGACACCGCCACTTATGAAGCGGCGGACATCGACGGCGCCAACGTGTTCCAGCGGATTTTTCATGTCACACTTCCGGCGCTGATGCCGACCATCGTCATCC
The DNA here is from genome assembly GCA_012517675.1 of Clostridiales bacterium. GTDB lineage: Bacteria > Bacillota > Clostridia > Oscillospirales > Acutalibacteraceae > Caproiciproducens. The sequence goes on from JAAYUL010000030.1 coordinate 3,104, forward strand.
TTCTGCTGCTCTCCGTCGGCGGGATCTTCAAGGGCAACTTCGACATGTTCTACCAGCTGATCGGCAGCAACGGCAATCTTTACGACTATACGGACGTGATCGACACCTTTACCTTCCGCGCCCTGATTGCCAACAACGACTTCGGCATGGCGGCGGCCTCCGGGCTGTATCAGTCCGTGTTCGGGCTGATCGCGGTGCTGGTCACCAATTTCTGCGTGAAAAAGTACGACCCGGATTACGCGCTGTTTTAGGAACGGCACGGGAAAGGAACGTGAGAATCTTGAAAAAACGCAACGATATTCTGGCGCTGAACCTCATCGCCTATGTGGTCACGGCAGTCACCGCGGTCATCTGCCTGATTCCCTTCATTCTCGTCCTGTCGGCTTCGTTCTCCTCCGAAGACGAAATCATCCGAAACGGGTTCAGTCTTTTGCCGCAGCATTTTTCCGCGGAAGCGTATAAAACGGTTTTTCAGGAACCGGACATGATCCTGCGCGCTTATCTCAACACCATCGGGATCACCGTAATCGGCACGGTGGCCGGCGTGTTCGTCACCGCCATGACCGCCTATGTTCTGCAGAGGAAAGACTTTCCCTGGAGAAATAAATTTTCCTTCTTCTTTTATTTCACCTCGATTTTCAGCGGCGGCCTGGTCCCGTACTATATTTTGATGATCAAGGGGCTGAAGCTCCAGAACAACTATCTGGCCCTGATTCTTCCGCTGCTTTTCAATGTTTTCAACCTTCTGCTGATGAAAAGCTACCTCAACGGTATTCCGATGGCGCTGACGGAGGCGGCCCGCATCGACGGCTGCGGCGATTTCACCATCTTCGTCCGCATCATCCTGCCGATGGCGAAAGCGGCGGTCGCGACCATCTCGCTGTTTATGGCGCTGGCCTACTGGAACGACTGGTACAACGCCATGCTGTACATAAACGACAAAGACATGTATCCCCTTCAATACTTCCTGTACCAGAAGGTCAACAACATCGAGGCCTATAAGAAAATTATCGCCCAAATGGGCGGCAGCGCGGCCGGCATGATCAGCATGCCGACGCAGTCGCTGAAAATGGCGCTGACCGTCGTCGTGACCGGCCCCATTATTCTTGCGTACCCCTTTGCGCAGAAATACTTTGTGAAGGGCCTGAGCGTCGGCGCGGTAAAGGGATGACGGCGGCAGAGCGCCGCATTCTGATTGCCTCCCCCGCGAATCCCGTCATTCTTTCCGTGCGGACCCGGCACAGCAAATTCACCCGATAACCTGCAAAAACAGCGAGAACAGAATAAAAAAGGAGCGATGATGATGAAAAACAAGATTGTAAGGCGGCTGCTGGCGGGCGCCATGGCCGCCGCAATGCTGACGTCGGTTCTGTCGGCCTGCGGCGATTCGGCGAAAACGGGCGGCACGGCCGTGTCCGGCGCGGCCGCCGGCAAGGTGGACACCAGCAAGGAGGTCAAGCTGAAAATGTACCTTCTGGGCGACAAGCCGGCCGACTTTGACAAGGTCTACGAGAAAATCAACGTGCAGCTGAAAAAGAAGATCAACGCCACGGTAGACGTCAGTTTCCTGTCCTGGGCGGAGCACGACCAGAAATACTCCCTCCTGTTCTCTTCCGGAGAGGATTTCGACCTGATTTTCACCGCCGCCGGATGGGCGCACTACGAAACAACGGCCGCAAAAAAAGGATTTTACGAGCTGACCGACAATTTCATCAGCGCCTATGCGCCGGGGGTCAAAAAGGTCGTTCCGCAGGAAGCCTGGGAGCAGGCGAAAATCGACGGAAAAATTTACATGGTGCCGAGCTACAAGGTCGAGTTTGACCAGGATGTTGTCGCCGTGCGCGGCGACCTGATGCAAAAATACGGCATGAAAAACATTTCCAGCCCGGCGGACCTGGAAAATTATTTCGACAAGGTGCTGAAGAATGAAAAGAACATCACCCCGCTGGGCGCGCAGGGCACCGCTTTGCAGTACCTGTACCTTCTGACCCGCAACAGCTGGAAGGAAATCGCAGGAACACCGCTCACCCTGTTCTCCTACAATTTCAACGACCCGAAGGACACCAAGGTCGTTTCCGTCGCCGAAACGGAGCAGTTCCGTCAATACGCGAAGGAAATGAAAGCCATGCAGACCAAGGGCTACTGGTCGAAGGACGCCCTGTCCACCAAGGACACGCGCAGCGACGCCTTCACACAGGGCAAGGCCGCGGCCATGGTATGGAACGTCGGCAGCTGCGCCTCCTACTGCGAGCAGGCCAACAAGCAGCATCCCGAATGGAAATGCACGATTTACGACATATTCCCCGACAAGAAAAAGGTCGTCAAGCCGTACACAAACAACGGCATCGCCATCAACGCAAGCAGCAAGAACAAGGAACGGGCCATGATGGCCATCAATGAATTCATGACCGACAAAACCGTCTACGATCTCGCCGCTTACGGCATAGAAGGCGTGCACTACAAGGCGGTCGGCGACAATAAATACGTTACCGCCGGTCAGGCGGAGCGCTTCCCCGCCGACGGCGCCTGCAACTGGGGCTGGAACAACGACAATCTCGCGAGGACCTACGACCTGACAAACGCCGACCCGGTCCGAATCAAAGCGCAGGAATTGACGGACGTCTGGAAAAAGAATATGATAAGTCCACACCCTCTGAACGCTTTCTCCTTTATGGAGCAAAACGTCAAAACACAGACCTCAATTATCAACACTCTTATCTCGCAGTACATGACCCCCATCTGCATGGGCCTGGTCGACGACCCCGACAAGGCGATCGACGAATTCAACACGAAGCTGAAGCAGGCCGGACTGGACCGCGTGAAACAGGAGATCCAGAGCCAGGTGGACCAGCGTATTGCGAAAAGCAAATAACAATCATCGCAAAAAGGCAAAAACAGAAAACCGACCTCTGTGACCGGAGGCCGGCTTTCCTGTTGAGGAGGGGCCACACAGCCGGATACGAAACGGCACCGATCAGGAGGAGTAAACAAGATGGAAACTGTTAAACTTTGCGCCGGCTTGCCGGAAAAAGCGCCCAAGGCCCTTCCCTTTGCCGCAGAAAACCCGCGGGGCCTTTGTCTGGGCGCCAACAGCCGTTACCTGACAAAGAACGGAAAGCCGTGGTTCCCGATCATGGGGGAATTCCACTTTTCGCGCTGCCCCGAAGCGGAATGGAAAACGGAGCTGGAAAAAATGCGAGCCGGCGGGATCGAGATCGTATCGACTTATATCCTGTGGATCCACCACGAGGAAAAAAAGGGCGAATGGGATTTTTCCGGGCAGCGCAGCCTCCGGCGTTTTCTGGAGCTGTGCCGGGAAACGGGCCTTTTCGCCTGGCTGCGGATCGGCCCGTGGGTCCACGCGGAGGCGCGCAACGGCGGCTTTCCGGACTGGCTTGCGAACGACGCCTCCGTCAGGCCGCGCACCAACGACCCGGCTTATCTGGCCCATGTGAAGGAATTTTATCAAAAAATCATGGAGCAGTCGCGCGGGCTGTTTTTCCGGGACGGCGGCCCCGTGATCGGCGTTCAGATTGAAAACGAGTACGGCCACTGCGGCGGAATGCGCGGCGAAGAAGGACTGCTCCATATGCGCGCACTGAAAAAGCTGGCGGAAGAAATCGGGTTTGCCGTCCCCTATTACACGGCGACCGGGTGGGGCGGCGCCGTCGTGGTGGAAGGCGAAATGCTCCCGGTGCACGGCGGATACGCGGACGCGCCCTGGGACTCCAGCGCGGAGCCGCTGCCCGCCAACGGCAATTTTCTGATTTCGCCGGAACGAAACGACGCCCTGATCGGCAGCGACTGGGGCAGCGGCGACCGCGCGGACACGTTCCGCGCCGAGGAAAATCCCTACCTGACGGCGTAACTCGGCGGCGGTCTGGAACCGACCAAGCGGCGCCGCCCCGTCGCCTCCGGCACGGACACGGCCGCCATGGCGTTCTGCAAGGTGGCGTCCGGCGCCAACCTGCTGGGTTATTACATGTACCACGGCGGAACCAACCCGCAGGGCCGGTACTCCACCCTTCACGAAGCTCCGGAAGAAAGGCCGTTCGCGGAGGTGCCGACCCTTTCCTACGACTTTCAGGCGCCCATCGGCGAATACGGCGAGCTCGGCCCCAGTTACCGCAAGCTGAAGCGTCTGCATCTTTTTCTGCGCGAATTCGGCGAGTGGGTGGCGCCCGCGGAATGCACCTTTCCGGAAAGCCCCGTGACAAACGCGGAGGACACCCGCAGCCTGCGCCTCAGCCTGCGGCATAACCGGGCGCTCGGGGGCGGCTTCGTCCTGATCAACAACCATCAGCGTCTGCGGCATATGGACGCGCACAAGGTTCAGATCCGGGTGGAGGCGGACGGCCGTTTTGTCCTCTTCCCGGAAATTCAGGTCGAGGATCACGACTTCGGCGCTTACCCGTACTGCCTGCCGCTCGGGGACGCGTTTCTGGAGTCCTCAAACGCACAGCTGCTCTGCCGCCTGAGGGAAAAATACGTGTTCGTCTGCCGGGAAAAGCCGGTCTTCCGTTTCCGCGGCCCGGCCGCGAAGGTGCTGGTGCTTTCGCCGGAGGAGGCCGAAAACGCCTGGAAATTCGGCGGCACCCTGTACCTGACGCGGGGAGACCTGTCCCTGGAGGGCGGCAGCCTGCGCCTGGTGACGGAGCAGACGGCTGAAACCATCCGCGCCCTGCCGGACGGGCAAAGCTGCGCCGTGACCTTCCGAAAGCGGGAATGCGGCTGCTCGGCCCGGCCCCTTTCGGAAACACCGGACACCACGTCCTACGAGCTGGACCTGGACGCGGAACCGGCCGGGGCCTGCTTTGATGTGATTCTGGAATTGCAGTTCTCAGGCGGACGGGCGGAGCTTTACAGCGAAAGCGGCCGGATGGTCGCGGACTGGTTTTCCCTCGGCACGCCGTGGCGCGTCGGCCTGCGGCGGCTCGGCTTTCCAAAGAAGCTCGTTTTGCGGATCTGCCGCGACGAGGGCCCGGTTTACTACGAATGCGCGCAGGACGGAACACTGCGGCTTCTGCGGGCATCCCTGCACCCGAAGTACGGGGCGAAAATCCCCGTCGCAGCGTTCCTCGGGGAAAACGGCGGGCAGGCCGGTCAGGAAGTGAACACCCATGATCCGGAAATCAAGTTCGGCAAAATCGAATCAGGATTATGACCGCGGCAGCAAAAGCCTGCGCTTCAAGATGTTTTCCTCCAATCTGATCGTGATGTTTCTGGCGCTGGCTTTGTTCTGCGGGGTGTTTTTGCAGGTGTCGACGGACAACCTGCAAAAGCAGACCCTTCGCGAAACACAGACGACGCTGGACCAGGCCGCGGCGATGCTGGAGGAGCAGACGTCTGCTTTCCGCGGCAGCATCGACTCCCTGAGCCTGGACGAGGCGAATGTTTCCCTGCTCAACCGGGACAACCGGCAGCGCTACCGCTCCGTGACCAGCTGGAACGAGGATTATGTCCTGCTGGAAAAACGGATCGAAAGCCTTTTGTTCCGGTCAAAAATCAGCCGGGTGGAAATCGTTACGGACAACGCGATTTCCTCCTATAAGGCCGACGCGGTGCTCCCTCTGAAAAACGCAAAAAAGACAAAGTGGTACCGGCAGGTCATGTCCTCCAAATCCTCCTGCACATGGTCGAAGTGTTCCGATCTGGACCCGGCCGAAGGGAACGATACGTTTATCGTTTTCACGCGGAATCTGCCGTATGAATATCAATCCTTCAAAAGCTTTTACGTCGGCTATATCAGGAAAGAGGATTTTTCCGGATTGAGTTCCGCCAGCCTCGCGAACCCCTACGCTTCCTGCTATGTGGTAAATTCCACCGGCGAATGCCTCTTCGGCAACGCGGAAAGCCAGGCGGCGATGGAGCGCCTTCTTCCCTGGGTGGACGAGCAGTACCGGCGGTCCGAAAATCCGATTCCCGTCCAGTCGGTCCAGATCGGCGGGGAGCAGTATTTCGTCGGCTCCTGCCCGATTTACAACACGGACCTGAAGCTGATTTACTCCTGCGCCTTTTTTGCGCAGCGGGGCGACAGCATTCGGCAGACCCTGCTTTCCATGGGGCTGATCGCGATCCTGATCACCCCCCTGATCCTTCTTTTTTCCATCTTCATCTCCCGTTCGGTGACCCGGCCGCTGGAACAGCTGCGCATCAATATGATGACGATCAGCCGCGGAAAATTCGACATGCCGCTGGTTCCGCCGTCATCCGACCGGGAGGTGCGGGCGCTGACCCGCTGCTTCAATTATATGGCGCTCAAAATTTCCGATTTGCTGGACAAGCAGTACCAGGACGGCAAGCGCATCAAGGATTTGGAACTGCGGTCCCTTCAGGCGCAGATCAACCCCCACTTCCTGTACAACACGCTGGACCTGATCAAATGGAAGGCGGCGAAGGCCCAGGGTCAGGATGTTCAGAATCTGGTGAACGCGCTGTCGAACTATTACCGCAGCGGTTTGAGCAAGGGCGCCGACATTGTCCCCCTCAAAACAGAGCTGGAACACGTCCGTTCTTATGTTTATATTCAAAACATGCGTTTCGACAACTGCATCCGGCTGAAAATCGAAGCGTCCGAATCCTGCCTGGCCTGTCTTCTGCCCAAGCTCACCCTTCAGCCCCTGGTCGAAAACGCGATTACCCACGGGATTCTGGAGTCCGAAGCCGGGCAGGGCGGGATTCTGATCCGGACCTTTCCGGAAAAAGGACGCCTGTGCATCGCCGTTGTGGACGACGGCTGCGGCATGCCGGCGGGCCGGGCGGCGAATATCGTCGAATGCTCCGATCCCAGTCCCGACGCCGGCTCGGGATACGGCCTGCGGAATATCAACGAGCGGATCAGGCTGCTTTACGGGGAAGCCGGGGGCCTTTCGTTTGTCAGTTACCCGAATCGCGGGACCGCCGCGCTCCTGACGATTCCCGTTCAGACGGAGGAGAAGAACCATCATGTATAAGCTGCTCTTTGCGGAAGATGAAAGCGCAACCCGAAACGGCATTCTGGAGGGAATCGGCTGGCGGGAGCTCGGCATTGGGGAAATCCGGGCGGAAAAAAACGGAGAGCTGGCGGACCGGGCGGCGGAATCGTTTGTGCCGGACATCCTTCTGACGGACATTAAAATGCCGCGCATGGACGGCATCACCCTGTCCCGGAAAATCCGGGACAGAAACCCCAGATGCTCCATCCTGATCATCAGCGGCTACGCGGAGGTCGGCTACCTCAAATCCGCGATCAAACTCAAGGCCATCGACTTTGTGGAAAAACCGATTCGCCTGGAGGAACTGGCCGAGCAGCTTCGCCATGCCGTGGCAGCTCAGGATAAACTGCGGGAAAGAAGCGCGCTTTTAAAAATGGAACTCGGCTCCATGCTTCGGTACTCCGGCTTTTCCACCGCGCGCGTCACGGCCATTTTGAAGGAATGCTACCCCCGGCTGCCCGA
>JAAYUL010000031.1 GCA_012517675.1 Clostridiales bacterium
CCACCGAATGATTTCAATCCACGCTCCCCGTGTGGGGAGCGACGCAGGCCGAAATCAGCACCGCCGAAGCTATGAAATTTCAATCCACGCTCCCCGTGTGGGGAGCGACGTTAGGCAGTATGCGGGCGCCATTGACGTTAAGTCATTTCAATCCACGCTCCCCGTGTGGGGAGCGACAGCAAAAACATACAAACAGAAGGATAAAATTTCACGAAAATAGACAAATATTGCGGTAAAAGCGAAATCTGTCGGATGTTTGCATGCTTCATTATTGATAATAAGAAAAATACTCTCGTTTTATCCGGTGCGAACCCTGTGGGAAAATTATGTGCGCTTACGGTTCGCACCTGTTACAGGATGAGAGGGTCCGTAACGTCGAACGAGGGTTTTGCACCGAAATGTTCCACCTTTGAATGATAGTTGTTGCCCAGATAATAAAAACGGAGGCTGTCCTTTTCAGGGTCGATGATTTTTTCGAGCCTGTGCTTGACCGTGCAGCAAAGGGCGGAATCCATCACGCATTCGAATACGGAATTCTGAACTCTTTGTCCATAATTTACGCAAACTTTGGCAACCTGGCGCAGCCGCTTTTTCCCCGCCGCGGTCTCCGTGTTCACATCGTAAGTAATCAGTACAAGCATATGGCCGCCTACTTCCACAAAAACGGAGGATAAGCATCCATATCGCCCCGCAGATATCTGGCCAGCAGCAAAGCCTGAGAATAGGGAACCAGCCCCCACTCTATTTTTTCGCCGAGCAGCGGGTGCGTGATGATTTCCTGCTTTTTCTGTTGCCAGGCGGTCAAAACGGCTTTTCGCGTTTCGTCGCTCATCAGAACAGCTCCGTTTTCCTTTTGAATAAATCCGCCGCCGTCGATCCGGCGGGTGTTGATCAGGGTCAGTACAAAACGGTCCGCGAGAACGGAGCGCAGCTCTTCCATGAGGTCCAGCGCCAGGGAAAGCCTTCCGGGCCGGTCGCGATGCATGAATCCGACATAGGGGTCGAGGCCGACCGTTTCCAGCGCGGCGGCGGTGTCGTGTGCAAGAAGGGTATAAACAAAAGAAGCCAGCGCGTTTACATTGTCCGTCGGCGGACGGCGGTTTCTGTTCTGAAAGAAAAAATTCTCTTTTTGCTGCAAAATCAGTTCATCCAGCACGGAAAAATACTGCGACCCCGCTTCGCCTTCAATTCCGCGGATTTCATCCAGCGTTTCGGCCGATTGAAGATTCTTCACGGATTTTGCGAGGGAAACGGATACCCGACGCATTTTTTCCGTATCCAGCCTCATGGCGTGATCCCGAATGGCCCGCTCGATCACCCACCGGGAATTGAACAGCTTTCCCGTGATGAAGCTGCGCGCCAGAGCGGCGCTGTCATTCGGATGATCGGCTGTTCGGTACTGTGATTTCCGCAGCAGTACGTTGCCGTGTTCCGTTCCGGAAACCCGCGCTAAAAAACGCCCGTGCATGGTTAAAAAAGAGAGCATGACGCCGCGCTCGGCGCAGGCGCCCATCAACGCGGGGCTGGCGCCCGTGTACCCGAACGTGACGATCCCGTCAAGGTTGTGCAGGGGAATCCGCCGGACTTCGCTGCCGCTCTTCTGGATGACCACGTTTTCGCCGTCCAGCGCCAGATAGGCTTCCGGAGACGTCACATACAGCGTGTTTCCAAGTATTCTCATGGCAGTTCCCCCAAACGCTTTTTCGTGTATTCCGCGGCGGAACCGGCGCGGTACAGCCGCGGAAGGCAGAGCCCCTTCAGCGAGCAGGCGTTGCAGCTTTTGGTCGGCTTTACGCGCGGCGTATAGTTTCTGCGGTACAGCTCGTGCATTTCCGCAAGCATGCCGGTCACTTTTTCACGCAGAGGATCGTCCAGCGGGACGGCCGTTCTCCGCGCCGTTTCGCCGTAATACAGATAGGCTTTCGCAATCCGTCCGCACAGCAGCATTTCCTCCAGACACATGGCCTGACAGCAGAGCTGAAGGCGGTCGGCGTCGGTTTCCTTCGGCGAGCCGCGCTTGTACTCCACCGGAACGGGCAGCCAGGTTCCGTCCCGCCCGAAGATCGGAATTCCCGCTGGCGACGCTTTGAATTCCACCACATCACAGACGCCGTTTACCCCGAGCTTGCGGGAAAAAACAGCCATTCCGCGGGAAATGAGCAGGTCGCCGCGCTTTTCGGCGGAAAATGCATCGTGTGCGTTTTCGTGCAGAATATGCCCTTCCGCGGTGCGAAGATTTTCGTTCCACTGCATTTCAAGGTAGGCGAGCGCCCACTGCCGCCGGCAGAAGGCAAAGTGCTGGAGGCCGGCGATGCTCAGAAAATCCTCTTCGTCATATTCCATCGTAAACATCCGGATTCAGGCCGTCCAGGGGGTCCGTTCTGATTTCAAAATAGTCGCTGACGCGGACGGGCAGACTCCCGTTGGGCAGCTTCCGCCCTTCTTTCAGTTCAACGTGCAGGGAGCGGTGCACCTTCGCGGAAGACAGCCGGCCGGTTTTACCGTCGTGCTTCCACCAGTAGACCATGCAGACCTCCATGCTGCCGTCGGGGCGCGCGGAGGAGGCGTCGTTTTCAAACAGCGTTTTCAACGCTTCGTGAATCCGTTCGGCGTCCTCTTCGGTGAATCCCGTCTTTTCGGCGAGCTGGCAGTTGATGCTGCCGTAGAACACATAAACCCCGAACGGAACGGTGTGCTTCATTCCCATGGTGTCCGAAGATTTTTTATCCCCCGTCACGCTGTTGACGCTTTTTGTGATTTGAATGCTGGAAATATCGACGGGCAAAACGCTGAACGCGGGGTGGACCGAAACCGGGCCGCGCACGCCGATGGAAACGTTGCTGCCCTTGAATGCAAACACCTGGCCGAAGCTGCGGACGTCGATCCATTTTTCGCAGGCGGTTTTCGCGTAAGCTTCGCTGTCTTTTGCTTTTTCTGCGGCTTTCAGCTCTTCCACCGAGTCGGCGCGCTCTTTCAGGCTTTTGAAATTGTCCGCGCGCTTGTCGTCGGACTGCACGAATACCGGCTGCCCCATGTCCATCAGTCGGTTGCGGATTTTCCGCTTGATGCAGACGTCCGAAATCTCCCCGTAGCCGTCGTAGGTTTCGCGCGGGCGGTTTCCGTTCAGCGGGTCGCCGTTCGGATTTGCGTTTTTCACGGATACAATCACGGCAAAATCAATTTTGTTGGCAAGAATACTCATTGTTTTTTCTCTCCTTCTGCGTCGGTATCGACCTTTTTATTTTTACTTGCTTCGCGCATCTCTTCATTAAACTTCTGCATCTGGCAGGCATAGCCGAGAAGATAGATTTCATTCAGGGGGTCGTTTGTGAAATTCTTGAGGTCTATTTTTGAAATCACTTCGTTCAGCTCGTCGCGGTAGCGGGATCCCCGGGACCCCAGTCTTAGCAGATAAGGGGAGAGCGCCTGATACAGCGTTTTCCACATTTTTGCCGGATGCTGGCTGAAAGCCGCCTGCATTCTCTCCGCATTGGTGCTTCGTTTTTCTCCCTGCAGGCTCAGCGCGTAATTTTCCAGCTGCTGTGCATAGGCGAGCGCCCTGCCGAAAAGGTAATTTCTGTCTGTTTCCTGGGTGTCCAGCGCCATTTTCCATCTCTCCTTGTAATCGATCAGATTAATATTTTTTGGGTTTTCCCTGTCGTTGTAATACTTGCGCACCAGCGCGCAGGCCACGGCAAGCGTATTCCCGTAATCGTTGTCCTCCAGCGCGACCGGGTTGGAGGCGCGCCGGGCGGCACAGAGCATGACGTCCGGCGGAAGGGACGCGCCGTCCACAATGCAGGGCAGCAAGCGCTGCACCGTGCTTTTGTTCAGCTTGTCGCTCGCCTGCCGGCCGTAAGCGGCTTTCACGATCGCGCCCGGAGCCGGCGCGCCTTCAAACGGGAAGGGTTTCCCCTTTTGTCCCTGCCGCTCCGCACTTTCCGGGTATGCCCTGAAATGCCAGCTGCAGGTTTTGTGCCAGCGCTCGATCCGGTCCAGCAGATCTTTTTCCTGCAATTCACGGTAGTAAAAAATAGACAGCCGCCCCGTTGTGGCCGAATCAAGGCCGAGAATGCACGTGTTTTCGTCGCCTTTCAAATTGCGGCCGTACCCGGCCAGCGCCTTTCTGAACCGCGCGGCAAATTCATCGCCCGTGGTGGGCGGCTGCGGCGCGGGCTCCAGTTCAAACAAAAGGTCCAGTGCGTTCTTGCAGGGGTCGAGCACTTTGCCGCCGCCGGGGTTCCACGCGAGAATGACCTGGTCGCCGTTGAGGTAGGCCTGCCGCGGAATCAGCCATTTCAGCGCGTTGTGGGCTTTTTCCGTCGTTTCACGGCCGAGGCTGAACGCCTGCGACGGGGTTTCAAACCTGCCGCGGTAGGTAAAGCCGCTTTCGTCGTTCGCCGAAATCAGCTTCGCGCCGTCGCCGGGCCTGCGGATGTATTTGGGGCTTATGGCCGACGTCGGGAGTTTTGTGCCCAGAACGTAGCAAAAATCCCGGTCGGCAGGAAGGCTGTTCTGGTAATCGATAAAGCTCTGCCACACGGTTTTGTCTTCCCAAATGCGGCTTTGGGTTTCCTCCGCCCCGTCGGCCCGGACCACCTGAAAGCGGACAAACGCGCCGGCCTGGTCGCCCGGGACCGCCTTGAAAATCAGCGGGGTATCTTCTTTTTTGCCCTCCCATTTTTCCGGCAGGCGGCCCGCTTCGTCCAAAACCAGAGCATCGCTTTGGATCAGGTCGGCCATCAGAGTCCCTTTTTCCAGGTACTCCAGAATGGCGCGCACCTTTGGGTGGGAATAGGGGGAGGCGCACCAGTCGGAAAGCCGGGCGATGTATTCGCCGTAGCGGTCCTCCTTTTGCGCGCGGTATTGGGGGTAGTCGCCCGCAATGTAGGACAGATTGTCAAACAGAGGGTGCGGCACCGCGCTGCTGGTGCGCGAAGCGGACTTCTCGGTGCACGGAATCAGCGTGGTGCGCTCCTTTTTGTCCGTGAGGACCCGTGCGGAACGCCAGTTTCCGTCCGTGTCGATCACCGCCTCGATCTGAGCCTGTTGTGTGGTGTGGTAAATCGGCATCAGGGGCGGTTTGTTTTCCGTTTCCAATTCGCCCACCAGGCTCCGGCAGTTCTCATATGTTTCATACAGTTTCTGCATCCATCCCATGGAATCCGACCTCCTCTGCCAGAGAATCACAGCGGGTGAAGTTTTTTCCCTCGATAAATTCTTTCGCGTTCAGCTTTTTGATTACGCGCACGACGGGGCACTCGTCCGGGCCGCAGAATTCAATGACCCCGTGTTTCAATTTGGGGTACCAGAACCGCGCTTCCAGCCGGTCCCGGCCCGTTTCGTCGGGATAGCCGAAGCCGTGGAACATCAGCCCGAAGGGCAGCTCCGCAAGATGGTCGAAATGCCCGGCGCCCTCGCCGAAAACGCAGGGCTCCACATACGCCTGGCACTCTCTTGTGCCGAGGAAGATGTCGCGCCGCCCTCCGCGTTCCACCATGCGCCTCGCAATAAAATAATGCTTGTTCTCGTTTCGGTCGCCGGCCAGGTCCGGCCGGTTTTCGTTCCAGATGAAATGCGCCTTCACCTGATACTCTACGTCGGTCAGATACGTGTAGATGGAAAGCGTGTTGCCCCCGGAATACCCGATGGGGCGGATTCCCTCCGAACGGCTGGCGATCGGCTTCATGACCCTGACCGCGTCCACCCGCCAAAGGAAGGTCGGCTTCCAGTACACCGACTCCAGAATGCCCTTGAGGGCCTGCCAGGTCGGTACCTGATAGCTGCATTTTTCACCGCCCGCCCTTGTGACGGGGTCGCTGAAAAGTGCCATTTTCCCAAAAACGCGGAAGCTGACGCTGTTTTCATGCTCAAATTTAAAATCCCCTTTCTGTTGCTGCCTTGTCTGTAAAATCAAAGGCTCCGCCGGTTCGGCCGGAATCGCGCCGGCCGCGTGAAAGATGTGCGGGCGGGGCCTGTTCCATCAATAATTCAAGAATTCCATTTCGCCGCGCTGCATCTGCACGCCGAGTTCGGGGCTGTAAAATTCCCCGCGCAAAACCGCCGCCCCGATGTCGGGCAGCAGCTCGATTGCCCCCGAACGTTCCAGCCGGATTCTTTCTCCGTCGGATAAATGGACGGTGCAGCGCTGGGCGCGGCGGAGAAGACGCGGCAGTTCGCCGATGCCGGGATTTTCGGAAAGCCGCCGGATCAGTTCCTCCCCTTCTCCGTACGGGACAATCACGTTGAGCCCGCTGTTTTCAATGGCCGCGAAGATTTTGCCCGCCGTTTCAAAGGCCTGGTGCATCGGATGTTCCGGCAGGACGCCGCCGTGTTCCGTGCAGGCTTTCCGCGCGAGGGAATTGTACGACAGCAGGTCGAGCAGGCTTGTCGGAGAAAACAGCTTCGGGTCGTCTTTTTCGCAGACGGGATAGGGGAGGCGGATTTTCTGAAGTTCATAGTAATAGTGATAATAGCGCTTTACGGCGGACGGCGAAAGAAGATCGCCGCCGAATTGCGCGGGATTGCTGCGGAAGTCCTGCAAAACATGGTCCGCCGCTTCCTGCGCCCTTTGAATGTCCGGAAGGGAGGCGAGATTTTCCTCCGCGCACCGGACGATAAAGACATCCCGGCGGGCGGATTCGCCGTGGCGGTTGCAGCGCCCGGCGGCCTGCGCAATGCTGTCAAGCCCCGCGAGGGAGCGGACCGCGCACTGGAACGACAGGTTGACCCCCGCTTCGATCAGCTGTGTGCTGACGCAGACCAAGCGGTTGCCGCCCTGCGTTTTGTCCGCGAGCGAGCGGGTAATCGTTTTAATCCGATCCATGCGGTGCTGCGGGCACAGGCTGGTGCTGAGAAAACAGACCGGGCTCCGCTGTTCCGGCGGCAGCTCCGCCATCCGCTTTTTTAGCGCGCGGTACAGTGCTTTCGCGGCGGATTTCGTGTTCAGTATCGCCAGCAGGTTGTCGCAGGAAGACAGCCGGTCCACGATAAAATCGGCAAGCCGGGCGGCTGAGAGCGCGCCCTCTTCCGTCAGGTCCACCGCCCGGACCCTGCGGAAGTCCGCGAAGGTCTGTTCCAGATGTCCGGTCATTTGCGCGGGGACCCCCGTGATCACCGGAATCTCCATTTCCTCGGTCGTCGGCTGTGTGGCGGTGCAGAGCACGACCGCGCAGTTGCAGGCGTATGCCAGAAAATCAAGGGCGGCGTTCACCAGGTAAGTGCATGGAACGGGCATGGCCTGCACCTCATCCAGAATGATGACGGAGTTTGCCAGGCTGTGCATCCGGCGCACGCAGGACGATCTGCCGTCAAACAGGGTGTTTAAAAATTGGACCGCCGTGGTCAGGACGATCGGGGGGTCCCACCGCTGCGTCAGCAGGCTGTACCGCGCAATTTCCTCGCTGCTTTTGTCGTCGACAACCACGTCGCTGTGGTGTTCCAGTAAAATGCTGTCTCCGGAGTCGTCCAGACACAGGGCGGCCCGAATGTCGGCCGCGTTCTGGTCCAGAATGCTTTTGTACGGCGCAACGTAAAAGATGCGCTCTTTGTCGTTTTCTTTCGCGCAGTTCAGGGCGTAACGCAGGGAAGACAGCGTTTTTCCGGAACCCGTCGGCACCGAAAGCCGGTAAATCCCCGCGCCGTGCCCGCTGAACGCAAGGCACTGATTTGAAATTTCCTGCCGTTTCCGATCCAGAGGGGTTTCGGAAGGAAAGGCCTTCAGCCGCTCTTCCAGCCGCCCGGCCAGCAGGCTCCAGAGCGCCGGACGGTCCTGCTCCTGCTCCGGCCGGCCGCCCGCCGCGAACAGATAGGTGTCGTACCGGTCGGCGTCGATCAGGCAGCTTGACAAATAGCGCTGCACCAGCCCCAAAAAGAAATAAAAGACGCCGGTCCGGCCCGAAGCAGGAACTTTTTCACAGATTTCGCGCAGCCGTGCGCACAGCCCGCCGACCTCCCGCTGCGCTTCCTGAAACAGGCTTTCCAGCTCCGCGCGGGAAGCACATTCCCTCAGATAGTTTTCCAGGGCTCCGCTGTAGTCGGCTTCACCGGAGGGCCAGGCGCGCCGGTGAAGGTTGTCCTCCGCCGTAACACCCGTCACGTCCGGCAGGCCGCCGTGGTGGCCGCATACGGCGGCGGCGGCCAGTTGGGCCGTAAGCCCCCGGACGCTGCCGTCGATCCCGTGCGTTTCATAAAAATACCTTGCGACGCAGAATGCATGGGGGATTTGACCGCGGAGCGAGGAATCGCCCGACTGTAAATACCGTTGGAACACCGGAGCGCCCTTTCCGCTGTCGTGCAGAAGGCCGGTCAGCCTGCCGAGGCACGGCAGCCCGATTTTCCCGCACGATTTTTCACAATAGGAGGCAACATTCCGGCTGTGCGCCGAAAGAGTCTGCACGCGCCCGGAGTCCCGGTCCAGGTGCGCCAGCAGCGCTGATTTTTCCATTCATTTCTCACCTCTGGCTGAAATCAATAGGGGAGGAACCGCTGATTGATTCCGACGTCCGTCCGACCGGTTGATTTTTTGTCCGGACAGCGGCCGAAACATCGTCTCGGCCGTCTGAACATCGCCGTTCCATCCGCGATTCCTTCATAAAAAATTCCAAATAAATATTGCTAATTTGTTAATATGCCACATTTTTGATTTTAACATATATTTCGACAAAAACAAGCAAAAAATTAAAATACTGGAAAAACCGGATGAATCCGGGGACGTCGTTGTTTGAACGCACAAAGCCCGCAAACAAGCCCGAAAAAGACTTTCTTGTTTCAAATAGCGGTCCGATGTGGTAATATAAGAAAAAAACAGAAACAAATATTCCGGGGCAGGCGGCTGTTAGCCGGAAAATTTGCGGCATCATGCAGCGGAAGAGGTTGAACATGGAAGAGAGAGCAAAGGTATCCGTGCCGGTTTATCAGCAGATCGCGGCGGATATTGCGGCAAAAATCGTGGATAAAAGGTATCGGATCGGGGAAAAGGTTTATGCCAGATCGGTGCTTGCCAGCCATTACGGCGTGTCTTCCGAAACGGCCAGAAGGGCGATTTCCGTTTTGGCCGACCTCGATATTGTCGAGGTGACAAAAGGCAGCGGCGTGGTCATCAGGTCCTATGAAAACGCGGTCAAATTCGTTCAGCAGTTTACCGGGATTCAATCCATTTATCAGCTGAAACAAAAAGTGTTTCAAGCCATGGAGCTGCAAAAAAAAGAAGCTCAGTTTCTGCGCCAATGCATCGAAGAAATCATGGACAGAACGGAGCGGTTCCAGTCCGTCAACCCTTT
This sequence comes from Clostridiales bacterium, assembly GCA_012517675.1. GTDB lineage: Bacteria > Bacillota > Clostridia > Oscillospirales > Acutalibacteraceae > Caproiciproducens. The sequence goes on from JAAYUL010000031.1 coordinate 9,282, forward strand.
TATTCCGTTTGAAGTCAAGATCACAGGCGAAACGCCGTATCTGAACAAATCCATTTCGGAAATCAACTTCTGGCACTACACAAACGCTACGGTGATCGGCATCAAAAGGAACCAGACGCTCCTGATTTCTCCCGGCCCGTATGCGGTTCTGCGGGAAAACGATACGCTTTATTACTGCGGGGACAACGACTGTCAGGAGCGGGTCGGCAATTTTCTTTACCCGGCGTGAATGTCCGGCATGCAGTTGACGTTGTGTTCAGGCCGTGCCATACACGCGGCAAGGTCGGTACGGCTGGAAAATATTTGGTATTTCCGCACGTAAAATGTGCAAAGCTCCCAATAAAATGGGAGCTTTTTTTACATTCTTATTATTGTTTGACAAAAGCGTTTGATAAAACTATAATGAAAATAAAACAGGCGGCTTGAATGGACGGCGCCGTCTGCCGGTAAACATTTTACAATTCATCGTCGAAACAGGAGGGCATGTTATGAAGCTGCTGATTTTTATTTTAAACAAAACAGATAAATTGGACGCATTGCTGGCTGAATTTGCACGGGAACATATCAGCGGCGCCACGATCATTGAAAGCATGGGAATGGCAAGGCTGCTGAGCCACAGGCATGATGAAGACGAGCTTCCGTTTTTGGGTTCGCTCAGAACGTTGATGAACCCGGAGCGGGAAAAAAGCAAGATTATTCTGGCCGCTGTGCAGGAATCTCAGCTGAAAGCGGCGATCACCGTGATAGAAAATACAGTCGGCGACCTGTCGGGCCGCGATACCGGTGTGCTTTTTACCGTGCCGATCGACTTTACGAAGGGAATCACCAAAATTGGAGAGTAAAATCATTATTGAAACGGCGGTTATGATTTTCTCGGCCCTGCTGTTCGGCAGGATCGGAAAACACTTCAAGCTGCCGAATGTGACCGGGTATCTGGTTGCGGGCCTTTTGCTGGGCCCTTCTTTTTTCAACCTGATCCCGATGGATATGGTAAACGGATATTCTGTGATTTCGGACATCGCTTTGGCGTTTATCGCTTTTTCGGTCGGATGCGAGTTCGATCTGAAATACTACCGGCAGGTGGGAGCCTCGCCGATTTTGATTGCGATTTCGGAAGCGTGCGGCGCGATCATTCTGGTTACGGGAACTTTGATCGTCCTGAAGGTCGACGTGAAGCTTTCCATTATGCTGGGGGCGATTGCCGCGGCGACCGCGCCGGCGCAGACGATTATGGTCATCAATCAGTACAAGGCGAAAGGGCCGCTTACCTCGATGCTGCTGAGCGTGGTCGCGATTGACGACGCCGTTGCGCTCATCGGGTTCGGCCTTGCCACGACCATTGTAAAAATGATGGGAAATTCGGAAAATACCAACATCGTCATCTCCGTTTTGTCCCCGGTTTACGAAATTGTGATCTCCTTCCTGCTGGGCGGCCTTGCGGGCGTTTTAATGAAGCTTGTCTTCGGCCGGTTTAAAAAGCCCTCCAACAGAATCTGCATCATCATCGCGTTTGTGCTTTCCACTTACTGGGTTTCGGATTTGCTGCATGGGTCGCCCCTGCTGGCCTGTATGGCGCTGGGCGCGGTTCTGACCAATATTTTTGATGAGATTGAGAAAATCGTCGCAATCAGCGAAGCCTTTACCCCGCCGATTTACATGATATTTTTTGTAATTTCCGGGGCGGGGTTTGAAGTATCTGCCCTCAAGGGCATCGGGCTGATCGGAATCACCTATGTGATTGCCCGGGTGCTGGGGAAAATGTTCGGCGCCTGGTTTGGCGGAAAAATGACAAAGCAGGAAGAAAAAATATGCAAATATCTGGGGCCGACGCTGATGCCTCAGGCCGGGGTGGCTCTGGGGCTGATCGTTGCCGCGGGCTCGCTGGTGCCGGAATATGCGCCGCAGATCAGGGTGATCATTTTGTGTTCCACGTTTATTTATTCGATTATCGGTCCTGTCGCGGCCAAAGCGGCATTGCAGAAGTCTGGGGAACTGGTTGTCAAATAGACCGGGTCGGCCGGATGGATGTTCGTTGTTTCAAAACCGTTGTGACGCCGGCTGTGTGGATTGATGTTGCATTTATCGCAATAATATAATACAATGATTCTATAAAATATTTTAAAATGTGTAAAAACGCGGAGGCAGAATGCGGGAAAATACAAAAATACCGGAAATAAAAAGAATGAATAAGGTTCGAATTGCAAATTATATTTTCAAACAGGGCCATGCTTCGAAAGTCGATATTGCATACAGCCTGGGGCTCAGCATGCCCACGGTCCTGCAGAATATCAAAGAACTGGTTGAAACCGGTGTTGTGGAGGAAATCGGGGAGTATCAGTCCACGGGGGGACGGAAAGCCAAAACCTTTTCGATTGTGGCGGACAGCTGCTATGCCGTGGGCGTGGATATTACCGCCCATCATGTGGGTTTGGTTCTGGTGGACGCGAAGGGAATGATTTTGCTTGACAGGCGGACGAAAAAGCACTATGAAGATTCTCTTCCGTATTATCAGGAGCTCTGCGAAATCACGGAGCGCTTTATTGAACAGAATGTCCGCGATACCGGAAAAATTATCGGCGTGGGCGTTTCCATTCCCGGAATTATCGACAGGCAGCAGGAAATCCTCATTCAGTCGCATGCGCTGAAAGTTTCCAATGTCAGCCTGAAGAAAATGCATCAGTTCCTGCCTTACCGGCTGAAATTTGACAACGACGCGAATTGCGCCGCATATACGGAGCTGTCGTCTGAAAACCGCAACGTGATTTATCTGTCCCTGAACAACACGGTCGGCGGCGCCATTATTTATAACGGAAAGCTGCTGGAGGGCGATAATTTTAAAAGCGGTGAGTTCGGGCACATGATTATTGTACCGGACGGAAAGCGCTGTTACTGCGGCAAAACAGGCTGCGTCGACTGCTATTGCTCGGCGCTGGTGCTTTCCTCGCATACGGACGGCAATCTGGAAAGGTTTTTTGACCGGCTGAAAAACGGCGATCCGGTTTTGCGTCAGGTTTGGGACCAATACCTGCAATATCTTGCGCTGACGGTTTCCAATCTCCGGATGGTGTTTGACTGCGATATCATTCTCGGTGGTTATGTCGGGGGTTACGTGCAGGATTATTTGATCGAGCTGAATCAGCTTGTGATGGAACTGAACAAATTTGATTACGATGCATCCTATATCCGCTGCGGAAAATATCAGATGGCTGCTTCCGCCTACGGAATTGCCATGCGGTTCATTCAGCAATTTTATGAAACGCTGAAATGATTTAGACAGAAAGGCAAAATATGACAGGTACCCTTGCGGGTGCTGCAAAACGGCAGTTTTGCAGCATCCGTTTTTTATGTTCCGAATCGGGTCTGGTGTGCGTGTCGGCAGCAGGGGAGGGACGGGCCCTTCCTTTCCATTCTTTTACTCTGGGAAAATCCGGCGTCCGGTATTTTGGGTTTTATAAGATTTGAAAATTCTTCCACCCGGAATAAAGAAAGCGTTATGCCCAAATAATATAAAATATTTTCTAACATTGTATACAAAGTGTAAATTTGTAGTTGACAAACGGTATTGGAAAGGATATTATATAATCAATTAATAAATCATTTTATAAAAGTATTTTAATTAGAGAGGCGATACGAATGAATGACAAGATGAAAGTAGCGGTCATGCTGGGCGTCGGAAAGATGGGCTTTGTGGAACGGGATATCCCAAAACCCCAATGCGGCGAGGTCCTGGTGAAAATTGAGAACGTCGGCATGTGCGGTTCTGATCTTCACTACTATGAGCACGGGGCGATCGGAGACTATGTGGTGCATCCGCCGTTTGTCCTGGGGCATGAATGCGGCGGGACGGTTGTGGAGGTCGGCGAAAATGTCACCCATTTGAAGGTCGGCGACAAGGTTGCGCTGGAACCGGGAAAAACCTGCGGACACTGCGAGTTCTGCAAGACCGGAAGATACAATCTTTGCCCGGACGTGGTGTTCTTTGCCACTCCCCCGGTGGACGGTGTTTTTCAGGAATATGTTGCGCATGAAGCGGATCTTTGCTTTAAGCTCCCGGACAACATGGACACCATGGAGGGCGCTTTGATCGAACCGCTCGCGGTGGGCTTCCACGCGGCCAGACAGGGCGGCGCCCGGCTGGGCCAGACCGCCGTGGTGATGGGCGCCGGCTGCATTGGCCTGGTGACCATGATGGCGCTGAAGGCAATGGGCCTGTCGACCGTTTATGTGGTCGATATTATGGAAAAACGACTTGCCAAGGCAAAGGAACTGGGCGCCACCGCCGTCATCAACGGAAGCGAATGCGATGCCGTCAAGGCCGTTATGGAGCTGACGGGCGGAAAAGGCGTGGACCTCGCCATAGAAACGGCCGGCACGGAAATCACCACCCGGCAGACCGTGCATATGACGAAAAAGGGAGCAACCATCGTTTTGGTCGGGTACAGCAAAAGCGGCGAAATCACCATGCCCCTCAGCCTTGCTCTGGACAAGGAGCTGACCTTTAAAACCGTATTCCGCTACCGTCATATCTACCCGCTGGCAATTGAAGCCGTTGCAAACGGAAAGGTGAATCTGAAGGGTATTGTCACCAATATTTATTCTCTGGACGATGTTCAGAATGCCATGGATGAAAGCGTGCATAATAAAATGGATATTGTAAAGGCGGTCATCCAGGTCACAAAATAAAAGTTTGTTTTGGTTATCTGCGGGGAATCATACCACACGCTTTAGCCTTCCCGTAATAATATTATTATTACTTTGGAGGAATTGAAATGAAAAGGAAATTTTTAGCTGTATTGTTAAGCGCCTTAATGACAGCAGCGGTATTCGGCGGCTGCGGGGCAAATTCTCAGGCGCAGTCGTCGGGTACGGCCGCCGCTTCGTCGAACACCGAACAGACCTCTTCCGGCTCGACATCCCAGAAGAAACTGAAAATCGGCGTGACGGTGCAGAGCCTGAGCAACCAGGTGTGGTCGGGCGCCTGCTCCAGAATGAAGGAACTGGCCGAGGCGGCCGGAAACACCCTGACTTACGTTTCCTGCGACGATACCTCATCCAAACAGATTGAGCAGATCGAAAACTATATCAGCAGCGGATGCGACGTCATCATGGTGAACCCTTCCGACCCCAACGCGATTGAAACGGTCTGCAAGCAGGCGCGCGACGCCGGAATCAAGGTCATGTGCTGGGACAACAAGATGACAAACACCGACATCAACTGGATCATCGACAACGAAAAGCTGGGCTATATGATCGGGGAACAGGCGGCTAAGTTCATCAATGAAAAGTTTACGGACGGCAAATGCGAAGTCGCCGTGCTCGATTATCCGCAGACGCAAATTCTTCTGGAACGCGAAAACGGTATTCTGAAAGCTCTGAAGGCAAAAGCGCCCAATGCAAGCGTGGTTGCCCAGCAGCCGGCGATTGACGCCACGGGCGGCCTGGATGCCATGGAAACCATTCTGCAGGCGCATCCCAACGTCAAGGTCGTGTGCTGCATCGGCGGCGGCGGCGCCGTGGGTGCGAACGAAGCGCTGAAAGCCGCGAACAAGATCGCCGACAACGTGGGCATTTTCGCCGCGGACGCCACCAATGAAGAGCTGGCGGCCATGCTGGCCGGCGAAGCCAACAGAATGTCCGTTATGATTACCGGAACCCCGAAGACCATTGGAGAAACGGTGTACAAAATGCTGGTAAAGCTTGGGAACGGCGAAAAATTCGAAAGCCAGAATGTTTACAGAGAAATTTTCCCCATAACGGCCGATAATGCAAAGCAGTATTATACCGGAAAATAAAAAGACTTTTGCACAGGTCAATCTCATTTTGGTACGTGTCAGACTGGATTTGCTGGAACGGCCCCTCTTCGGGGCTGTTCCATTCCACATTGCCAAAGAAAGGAAGGTTTTATGGATCGTTCCGACGATGTTTTGCAATTGCAGCATATCAGAAAAACATATCCCGGCGTAGTTGCTCTTGACGATGTTTCCCTTTCGGTCAAGCAGGGGGAAATTCACGCGCTGGTCGGTGAAAACGGCGCGGGAAAGTCCACGCTGATCAAAACGTGCAGCGGGGCCGTTGTTCCGGATTCCGGCGTAATACGGGTAAACGGAAAAGAATTCAAGTCCATGACTCCGCAGCTGGCCGCCGAAAACGGCATCGCCATTATTTATCAGGAGTTCAACCTGGTCGGCGGGCTGTCCGTGGCTGAAAATATTTTTTTGGGACGGGCTGTCCGGAAAGGATGGGTCATCGATAAAAAAGCGATGGCGCGGGAAACCGAAAAAGTATTTCAGAAACTGAATATTCACATCGACCCCTATGAGCTGGTGCAGAATCTGACGGTTGGATATCAGCAGATGGTGGAGATTGCGAAAGCCATACAGCAGAATGCGAAAATACTGATTATGGACGAACCCTCCGCACCGCTGACCAAGGTGGAGGTCAACAGCATGTTCAAGATTATCGATACGCTGAAGGCTTCCGGGGTTTCCATTATCTATATCTCCCACAGGATGGACGAAATTTTCCGTCTTTCCGACCGTGTCACCGTCCTCCGCGACGGCGCTTACATCAAAACGCTGATGACAAAAGACACCAATGTCGATGAGCTGGTGTCTCTGATGGTCGGCCGAACGCTGACGGAAAAATTTCCGGAAAGGAAGCCCTGCGTCCGGGACGAAGTGGTGTTGGAGCTGGACGCTCTGACCGGAAACGGCGACAGTAAGATCTCCTTTTCCTTACGTAAGGGAGAAATCCTGGGGCTGGGCGGTCTGATCGGGGCCGGTCGGACTGAGCTGGCCCAGATGATTTTCGGCGTGGTTCCGAAGACCGCCGGAAAAATCATTTTCAAGGGGAAGGAAATCGCGCCGAAAAGCCCAAGGGAAGCAATCGACCTCGGCATTGCCCTGGTTCCGGAGGACCGGAAACGGCAGGGCGCCCTTTTAAGCATGTCCATCAAAGAAAATATCAATATGCCGATCTATGAAAAGAATGCGAAGCTGTTTGTTGTCGACCGTGCAAAAGAGAAGAGCGCCGCGGATCAATACCAGAAAGAAATGCGGATCAAGGCGCCGAGCATCAATCAGCTGGTCAAAAATCTGAGCGGCGGCAATCAGCAGAAGGTCATCCTTGGGAAATGGCTGGCGGCCAATTCGGAGTTGATCATTTTCGATGAGCCCACCAGAGGGATCGATATCGGTGCGAAGTATGAAATTTACAAGCTGATGAATGAGCTGGTTGAACAAGGAAAGACCATCCTCCTGATTTCCTCTGAAATGGAAGAACTGATGGGAATGTCGGATCGGATTCTTGTCCTGTCGGAAGGAAGGCTGACCGGTGAGCTGGACAGAGGGTCCTTTAACCAGGAAACCATTATGAGCTATGCGTCCGTTGTACAGGAGGAGGAAACCGCATGAAAAAGTTGGTCCATTTGATCAAAGAAGAAGCGATCTTTATTGTTCTGCTTGTTTTGTTTATTTTCTTTATGTGTACCAGCGACAGATTCCTGTCGCTGCCGAACCTGCTGAACATTGCCAGGCAGGTATCCATGCTCGGCATTGCGTCCGTCGGCATGACCTATGTCATTTTAATCGGCGGAATCGATTTGTCCACCGGCTCCATCATCACCTTTGTCAATATCATCACCGCGTACTTTATGGTGAACATGGGGATGAATATGTGGGCGGCCATTCTGATTTACCTGCTTGTCAGCACCGGGATCGGGTTTATCAACGGTTTTTTGGTTGCTAATTTCAACATGCCGTCCCTGATCGTTACGTTTGCCTCGCAGATCATTTTTGAGGGGCTGGCCTACATCATTTCAAAGGGCATGCCGATTTTCGGTTTCCCCGCGGCTTTTTCAGAAATTGGTCAGGGGTATCTCGGCCCGATCCCGATCCCGATCATCATTATGACCGTCGTTTTTCTCATCGGCGGGTTTATCCTCAACAAGACTTATTTCGGAAGATATTTCTACGCTCTCGGCGGGAATGAAACCGCCTCCGAGCTTTCCGGCATCCGGGTCAAAAGAGTTAAATACCTGATTTTTTCCCTGTCGGGACTGTTTGCCGGCGTGGCGGGCATCGTGATGCTGGCGCGCACCAATTCCGGCCAGCCGACGGCGGGCAAGGGGTATGAATTCGACGTCATCACCGCCGTCGTTCTGGGCGGCGTGAGCCTGTCGGGCGGTTCCGGAAGACTTGCCAACGTTGTGGCGGGCGTTCTGATCATGGGCGTGCTGAAAAACGGCATGGTCCTCCTCAACATCAGCTCCTATGTGCAGATGGTTGTGGAAGGGCTGATTCTTCTGCTGGCGGTCGGGTTCGATTGCGTGCAGAAAAAAGGTTTGATAAAAGCCTGATCAACGAATATAATAAATAAGAAAAGAGGGAGGTGAAAAGATTGAATATTTCCGATTATTGCACGGGACTTCAGCATATCGGAATTCCTACGAACGACATCGACAGGACCCTTGCGTTTTATAAAGAAATCGGGTTCTCCGTGGCGCTGTCCACCCGCAACCCGCAAAACGGCGAGGCGGTCGCGTTTTTGCAGAACAAAAATCTGATGCTGGAAGTGTACGAGAACCATCAGGCCTGTATGAAAACCGGCGCGGTCGACCATGTCTGCATTGATGTAACGGATATTGAAAAGGTATTCGAATACATAAAGGGGCGCGGCTGTAAAATGCTGGATCAGCAGGTTCAGTTTCTGCCTTTCTGGGAAAACGGCGTGCGGTTTTTCACGATTGTGGGGCCGAACGAAGAAAAAATTGAATTTGCACAGAAACTGTAAAGGAGAATTTTATCGTGAACGACGTTGTAGCTTTGGGAGAGGTACTGGTTGACTTTACGTACGCGGGCAGATCGGCAGCCGGCATGCGGCTGTTTGAGCAAAACCCCGGGGGAGCGCCCGCCAATGTTCTGACGGCCCTGAGCCGGCTGGGGCTGAAAACCGCCTTTATCGGAAAAGTCGGGGACGATATGCACGGACTTTTTCTCAAGCAGGTGTTGGACGGGGAAGGAATCGACACGGGAGCCCTTTTGGTCGATCGGGATTATTTTACGACGCTGGCTTTCGTCAGCCTTGCGGACAACGGCGAAAGGACCTTTTCCTTTGCCAGAAAACCCGGCGCCGATACGATGCTGCGGAAGGAAGAGGTGCCGGAAGCTCTCATCCGGGAAGCGAAAATTTTTCACCTCGGTTCTCTGTCCCTGACAAACGAGCCGGCGAAAACCGCAACGTTTTTTGCCCTGGAAACCGCGAAAAAGGCCGGGTGCGTCATTTCCTACGACCCGAACTACCGGGCGCCGCTTTGGGAAAGCCGGGAAAAAGCGATGAAGGGAATGCGGTCGGTTCTGCCATACGCGGACGTGATCAAGCTTTCCGATGAAGAGACGGACCTTCTCACGCCGTATCAGGAGCCGGAGCAGGCCGGAAAGTACCTGATTGAGAACGGCGCGAAAGCCGTGGTTGTCACTCTGGGGAAAAAAGGAGCCTGTGTTGTCAGCCGGGAAGGCTGCAAGTACGAACTTGCTTTCCCCAACAAAGCGGTGGACGCGACCGGCGCGGGGGACTCTTTTTGGGGCGGCGTTCTCTACAGCCTTCTGCACAGCGGAAAGCGGATGGAGGAGATCGGTCTTTCCGATCTGGCTGCTTTTGCGCATTTCGGGAACGCGGTGGCCAGCCTCTGCGTGGAAAAACGGGGCGGGATCCCCGCCATGCCGTATTTGGCGGAGGTACAGGAGCGGCTGAAACAGCAGCCGTGACGGCGGCCTGCCGCTCCTGCGGAATCAAGGCCGGACAAAATCATCAAGACCAAGGGCGCGGCTTCTGTCGGGAACAGGGGCCGCGCCCTTTGCCGCGGTGGAGCACGCCGCGCAAACGGAAAATCCCCCTTGAATAAAATAAATTTTCGGTTTATAATCAAAATACGGAGAATATTTTCAAACAAGGGGATTTGCCGGACGATTTTGAAAAATGCCA
>JAAYUL010000032.1 GCA_012517675.1 Clostridiales bacterium
AAGGTCCAGGTGGAGTCCGGATATTTCACGCCGCTTTTGTCAAAAATGTCCTTGTTATAAATGATTTCCAGGTTGTTTGACTCCAGGGGCAGGCCGTAAATACCGTCCTTGTATTCGCAGGTCGCCATGATGTCCTTGTAGTATTTCTTGACGGATTCCCAGTCGGACACCTGTGAGGAGACATCATCCAGGATCCCCATTGCCGCGTAGGAAACCGTGTCGCAGTTGTCGATCATCGCCAGGTCCGGCAGTGAATTGGCCGAAGCGCTGACGGTCAGTTTGGTTTTAAAATCAGCAAAGGGCAGCACGGTCACTTTGACTTCGGTGGTCTTGGATTGAGCGTTGAATTCGTTCACATAGGAAAGAAATTTTTGCTGGGAACCTTCGGTGGAAAAGTAATGCCACAGCTGAATGGTGGTTTTTTCCGTTGTTGCCGTTGAAGAGCCCGACTGGGACGAAGCCTGGGACGAGCTGTTTCCGGCGCAGCCGGACAGCATACCGATTGACATACAGATTGCCAGGAACATGCCAACGCTTGCTTTGAGTCCATGTTTTAGTTTCCTCATACTTCTTAAACCTCCTGATATAATAGTACGGATACATACAAGGCCCGCGCCGGCTGTTCCGGCGGAAACGGACCCGTATGTATTTTGCCAGCTGCCGGTGAACGGCTTTGAAAATGCCGGTGCATCTTCATGGGCGGGTTTAATATTCAAGCTTCCACATATACCTCCTTTTTGTCAGCGGGTGGTCTCTCAGGGCGGCCAGCTGTTCCGCGTAAACGCGAACCACGGCCGTCAGAAGGACAGGGTTGAAGTAGTCGATCACATCCGCGTCCGCCACGGAAGCCAGCCCGAAATCCTTCGCGTCGACAACCGTTGTGAGCGCGTTGAAGCGGTGCAGGAAATCCAGCGCTCTGGAATCCAGCGCCCGTGTTCTTCCGTCGTTCATGAAGAGAAGGAAGGGTACGTCCTTATCCACGATTTCAAACGGCCCGTGGAAGAAATCCCCGTCATGGAAATTGCCGGAGTTGATCCACTGCATTTCCATCATCAGGCAGTTGGAGAAGGTGTACGCAACACCGCGTGTCGCGCCGCTGCTCATCACATAGATTACCGGAGCATCTTTGTAGGCTTTTGCGAATTCCATGGCTTCGGGAACAACGTGGCTGACCGATTCGTCGACCAGCGCGGGGATCTTTTTCATGGCGTCCAGCATTTTCGCGTAATGCGGATCATCCTCATACTGGTGAAGGATTTCGTTGGCAACGGCCAGAGCGTAAATCATTTTTTCGCATTTTGCCGAGTAGCTGGCCTCAAAGCCGTGAAGAATGACATATTCCGCGGCGGCGGCCAGCGGCGAATCCGCTTCGTGTGTAATCGCAATGACTTTCGCGCCCAGCTTGACCGCTTTTTTCGTCGCCTCCACGGTTTCGGGCGTGTTGCCGCCGAGCGAGCAGGTCACCACAATGGCCTTCGGTCCGACCGCGGCGGGCGTCGCGTGGACAAACTCGTTTGCCTGCATCAGATTGGAGCGCAGCTTCTTTGCGTTTGCGTTGAGAAAGTATACCGCCGGGTAAAGCTCCGCCTGAGACGCGCCGCATCCCACATAGTAAACGGAGTCGATTTCCGGCCGCTCTTTCCGGATCCCTTCGATGATTTCTTTTGCGTGATCAAGATTTACCATAGTTGCTTTCTTTCCTTCGTCTTATCTTATTTAGGCTTTGAGGGTGCCTATCAACCGCTGTCTGAATGATTTGGGCGCCGGTTCGCCTTCGGGGAGCTAAACGAATCCGCGCGAGCGGAACCATCCCAGGCTCTGCGCGTAAGCCGGCTCGGGATTGCAGTGGTACCGGTCGCTGAGGATTTCAAGCGTGAAGCAGCCGTCGTATCCGGCTTCCTCAAAATCCTTCAGGTACGTGTCGAGCGGCAGGATGCCGTCCCCAAGCGCCAGGTGACCGCCGGGCATTCCGTCCACGAAGTGACAGTGGCAAATGTCGCCGCCCATCGCGTTCAGATATTCCTTCGGCCCTTCGCCGACCCTTGCCGCCATGTCGACGTCCACCATGGCCCGCAGGGACCGGCCGCCGACCAGGCGGAGCATTTCTTTCAGCTCGGCCGCGGTGACACAGAGGTTGGTGGTTGCGGCGGTGAGATGCTCCAGCATGATGGCCGTACCCTGCTGTTCGGCGTATTCCCGCAGCGTCAGCAGCGCGTCCGCGCAGCGGTCAAAGGCTTCGCCGCGGTCTTCATTGCGGTAGCCCTGCCCGACCGTCACAAGGGTTCGCGGAGCTTCCAGCTGGCCGGCGATTTCGAGCGCGCGTTTCATATAAGCGATGCTGCGTTCCCGGACCGTTTTCTCACGGGAAGCGATGTTGATGGGGTACATGCATTGTTCCGGCGTATAGCAGACGACCTTTTTATGATGCCGGCGGATTTTTTGGTAAATGCCGTCTACAATAGATGGAGTGCAGTCCTCCTGATAGAGATGCGGTCCGGCTCCCCACAGTTCGATATTTTCAACGCCGAGCTTGTCCATGGATGCGAGAAAATAATCAAACGGGAAAAGGTGATAGGAATAATTTGCGCAAATTACACGCGACATATTCCTGCAAAACAAAATTCTTTCGCCTCCTCCTTCTGTTTATGACATCATAGTACAACAGAGAACCGGGATTGTCAATAGATTTCAAACTTTTTCAATAAAATTTTAATTAAATATAGATATGTTTTTATTATATATCCCAATTTAAAGCAAAAAAGGCGATTTATATCATTTTGAGCGATTGACTTTTACCATGTTGTATGGTATTGTCATATTACAAAAGGACTCACAAGAAATATATATGGGAAGTGGATAACGATGAAAATTGCGGCGTTCGGTTTTTGCTGTGTCGACGTTTATGAAAATCTGCATAAACAGTATGCGACAGGCAACGGGATCGACTGCATTGTCAACCTTGCGAAAAAGGGGGTTCAGGGTTCGGCGGTCACCGTGGTCGGCGATGACGCATACGGAAAGGAGGTTTTCGAGCTCTGCGAAAAATACGGCATCGACACCTCGCATATTCAGGTCCGGCACGGCAGCACGTCGGTTTTCAAGATGGCTCTGAAAAACGGCGTCGACCGGGTTCACCTGCAAAACATTCCCGGTGTGATGGAGCATTATGTTCCCACCAGGGAGGATCTGGAGTTTGTCAAAACGCATGACTATGTTCATACGGACATGTACGGCAAAGTGCTGCCCTTCCTGCCGGAGCTGAAAGCCGCCGGGTGCAGGATCGTGCTTGATTTCTCCCTTAATAAGGATTTCGATAAGATCGGGCCCGTCCTGCGCAGCACGGACTACGGCTTCTTTTCCTTTGAAGAACGCGCGGAGGAAATCAAAGACTTTTTAAAGCAGGCGCATTCTTACGGGCCGGCGGTTGTCGCCGCCACGTTCGGCAAACAGGGCAGCATGTGTTACGACGGCGAGCGGTTCTACGAACAGGGCATTCTGCCGGCCCCGGTGGTAAACACGGTGGGCGCCGGGGACTCTTTTATCGCCGGATTCATGTACGGCGTGATGAATGGCTGGGACATTCCCGCCTGCCAGGACAGCGGAACCAGGACCGCGGCGGAAATCGTCCAGCTGTTTACGCCGTATTGACGATCGGGCCAAACCGCGTTTTGCGGATGCGCCATGCGTGTTCCTTATTTCATCATTCATCAGAAGGAGGATTTTGCAATGTTTCATTTCAACGAGCAGGAGATTTTAGAAGAGCAGAAAAGGGGAATTTCTATCGTTCCGCAGGTGGAGGCCGCGGTCGACGAGGTATGCCGGAAGGGATACCGGAACATTTTCTATATCGGCATCGGGGGAACGCTGTTCTACGCGGGCCAGATGATCCACATCGCCAAGCAGGCGGGGGCGACGCTTCCGATTTTTCTGGAAAACGCCGCCGATTTCTGCGCCGTCGGGAACCCCAATCTGGGCAGCGATTCCATCGCCGTGATCGAGTCGGTTTCCGGCGACACGAAGGAAATGGTCGCGGCCGTGGAGAAGGTTCATCAGGCGGGGGCCAAGGTCATCGGCTATGTTGAAAAACAGGACAGCCCGCTTTACCGGAACGCGGATTATGTGGTCAGCACGGTCGGCGGCGGTTACTATTTCTGGTATACGGTGACGCTGCGGTTCATGAAAAACACCGGCTGCTTCCCGCAGTACGATGATTTTTACCGGCAGCTTGCGACCATGCCGGAGCATGTGGTCGAAATTTACAAGGCTTCGGACAGTAAGGCGGAAAGCTTCGCCAAAAAATACTGCGACAGCCCGCTGACGTATCTGATCGGGTCCGGAAACCTGGAGGACTGGGCGATGTGCTACGGAACGTGTATCATGGAGGAAATGCTGTGGATGCGCACCCGCCCGATCTCCGCGTCGAACTTTTTCCACGGAACGCTGGAGGTCATCGACCGCGACACAAACGTGATTCTCATCAAGGGCGAGGACGCGACGCGCCCGCTGGCGGAGCGTGTGGAAAAATTCATTTCCACGGTCTGCGCCAACGTGACGGTTTTCGATACAAAGGATTTTCCGCTGGACGGAATCAGCGGGGAATACCGCTGGCTGCTCAGCCCGATCGTGATGCGTTCGGCGTTTCAGCGCGTTTCCACGCATCTGGAATATTACAGGCGCCATCCGCTCGCCATCCGCAGGTATTACAGAAGGTTGGATTACTGACCTTTTTTCCCCGCGCCGCATCATTTATATTGCAAGATTGCCATTAATACAATATAATATTGGTAAATATGGATGCTGTTCCAATCGCGTCGGGCGGCGAGCATTCGGATGAATGCGTGCAACTGGCCGGAAATTCAGGCGGCGTTTCCTAAAATGGGGGATTTTTTTGACGTATGAAAGTTTAGTAAAAGATTCCAGCGAACCTCTTTATCTGCAGCTGGCGGATCAGATTAAAGAGAAGATCAGAAGGGGGGAGCTGAAAGAAGGCGACCGCCTGATGACGGAGCTGGAGCTGAGCGAGACGTTTAAAGTGAGCCGGATTACCGTGAGAAAGGCGATTGCCAGCCTTGTGGACAGCGACATCCTGCTCACGCGGCACGGGATCGGCACCTTTGTCGCGTCGCCGAAATTTACCCGCACGATTTTCCATCAATACCAGGGGTTTACCGACACCTGCATTTCCACAAACAGAAAGCCGGGCGCCAAGCTGATCTGCGCGGAGCTGATCGACCCCTCTGAATCCGATATTGCAACGCTGCATCTGAAAAACGATGAAAAAATCATTCGGATTTATCGCGTCCGCTACTGCGACAGCATCCCCGTCATGCTCGAGGACAACCATTTTTCGCAGAGGTATGCGTTTCTGCTCGGCTACAATCTGGAAAACTCCCTTCACAAAATGCTTCAGGAAAACGGCGTCAACCTCACTTCCGGCACAAAGACAATGGGGATTGTTTATGCCACCAAACAGGAAAGCGAATATTTGAAGGTGCAGAACAATTCCGCGCTGCTCATGGTCAAGGACGTGAATTTCAACGACGCCAAGGAGCCGGTCTATACCACAAAATGCATTATCAATTCCGAAAAATACGGGCTGACATTCAACGTATAAGGCAGCCGCGGGCGGAGCGGGGAAACCGCTGCGCGCGGTTACGGCGAAGGAGTCGTTAAAATTGAAAAGAGAACAGCTCTATTCGGGGCCGGCGCATGCCCTCGGGGTAATCTCCGGAACATTTCTGTTTGCGCTGTCCTATAAGGCGATTCTGCTCCCGCTGAATTTTTACAACAGCGGTTTCACCGGGATTTCGCAGATCATTCAGTCGGTCATCTGCGCGGTTTTCAGGGTGAGTTTTCCGTTCGACGCGACAGGGCTGATTTACTGCCTTTTAAACATCCCCATTTTCATTCTGTCCTATCGCTGCATCAGCAAACAGTTCTTTGAGCGAAGCGTGCTGACCACCCTGCTCCAGTCGGCTTTCCTGGCCGTCATTCCGTCCCCGGCGGCGCCGATCCTCACGGACTATTTCGCCGCCGCCGTTCTGGCGGGCGCAATCGCGGGGTTCGGCGTGGGGCTGACCCTGACCTGCGGCTCGTCCAGCGGCGGGACCGATATTCTCGGCCTTTACTTTGTGAAGCACGGCCGGTGGAGCGTCGGGAAAATCGGCCTGCTGGTCAATCTGGGCGTCTACACGTACGGGCTGTTTCACAGCAGCCTGGAGATTATCATCTATTCCGTGCTTTACTGCGTCGTTACGGCGTTTATGATCGACCGGTTCCATTTCCAGAATGTGAAAATCGCCGCGCTGATCGTTTCCGAGAGCCGGGAGATTCAGGAGTTTCTGCTGCATCGGATCCGCCGCGGCGTGACGACGTGGGAAGCGCAGGGGAGCTATACGAAAAAACCGTTTCATGTGTTTTTCACGCTGATTTCACGGTATGAAGCCCACCGCCTGAAAGATGAGATACGCCGGTTGGACCCGGACGCCTTTGTGGTGTTTCTTTCCGCGGCCGATGTGGTCGGTTCCTTTGAAATCAGGCTCTGACGGGTTCCGCCGGGGCGAATCTCCGTTTTCAGAAGGGCGCGCGCAGCAAAGGGGCGTCAGGCTTGGCCTGACGCCCCTTTGCTGTATTTTATTTTTTACGACAATTCCTTGATCAAAATATGACAAATCAGATCGGACGCCTGGTCGATGCGGTCGGCGCAGTTGCTGAGGTGACGGTAAATCTCCCGCATTTTGATGATGTGTTTGATATCGTCGCTTTCCAAAAGCGCCGCCACGGCGTGCCGGTAAAGGGATTCCACCTTGTTTTCATATTTTTTCGCTTTGACGGCGTATTGGATGGCGCATTTGGGATTTTTTTTCATATTGCATACGGAATTGTTAATACTTTCGCTTGCAATCAAAAGGACGTCCATAAATTCGGTCAGCTCGGCCGAATGTCCGATCTGGTAAATTTCCAGCTCTTTTACGGTCGTTTTGTAGTAGTCGAGAATGTCGTCCAGCGATTTGGACAGCATGTAAATATCTTCCCTGTCGTACGGGGTGATGAAAGTCTTGTTCAAATCCTGAACCAGCTCAAAGCGTTTGTCGTCCGCCTGCTCTTCCAGCGCTTTCACCTCTTTTGCGTCGCGGGGGTTCAGGGTCAGGGTGTACGACGCCAGGGAATGGGCGGACTTGATGATGTATTCTGACTGCTCCTGAAGCAGCTGGAAAAAATCGATTCTGCCGGCGAAAATTTTTTTCAGGTTCATATCATATCATCCTCCCAGATAATGAAAAGCCCAGTAAAACCCGGATGAGAGCAGGAACGACACCGGAATGGTGACCAGCCATGCGGTGAGCATGTCCTTCGCGTACAGCCAGCCGACCGCGTTCGGGCGGTCGGCCGCGCCGACGCCTAAAATCGAAGAGTTTACGATCTGCGTTCCGCTCACGGGAAAGCCGAGCACGGACGCGCACGCAATGACGAGCAGAGCCGACGTCTGGGCGCTCATGGAGTGCAGCGATTTCACATTGTAGATTTTGGTTCCGACGCTCCGGATCATTTTCATTCCGCCGAACACCAATCCAAGCGCAATGGTAAACGCGGCGGCCGGAACGACACCCTGCGGAACCATAAAAACGGAGGAGCCCGCGTTCACCATCAGCAGCAGGGCTAAAATCCCGATCCCCTTCTGGGAGTCGTTGGAGCCCTGAAACGCGTTGATCAGCACGCAGGTGCTGATCTGCATCCCCTGAAAAAGCTTTTTAATCCGGACGCTGCGGTTGCCGAACACCGTTTCGCTGCATTTGAAAATCAAATATCCGAAGAAAAATCCGATCATCGGCGAGGTGAACAGCGGCAGAAGGACGCTCAGGAGGATGCCCCGGGCATTGATAACGGCAAAGCCGAATTTCATGACAAACGGGCCCATCAGCCCGCCGATGATCGCGTGGGACGAGCTGGAGGGAATGCCGCCGATCCAGGTGACGATGTTCCAGAGGATCGCGCCGAGCATGGCCGCGCAGACCATTTTCGCGGTTTCCTTCGGGTTTCCCGCGATCAGCTCCATGCGGAACAGCCCGAACACCGTGCTTTGGGCAACCTTTGTCCCCAAAAGCAGGGTGCCGAAAAACTGGGACAGAAAAGCAAGAAGAAAGATCAGCCGGACGTTCAGCGAACGCGACGCGACAATGGTTGCAATCAGATTTCCTTCGTCATGAAACCCGGTGATGAAAATATAAAGGAAAATCAGCAGGACGGAACTGTAAAAAAATTCAATTGGTACCACCTTCCATTCCATAATGGCCGGGCCCTGTTCCCGATAGAACAACAGCAGTCCAACCGCGCTTCGCGATTGAACTGCTTCTCACGGACACCGTGAATCCTGCCGGCGCTATAAAACGTCGCCGTTGGACTGCGTGACATTTTTAAACCAGTCAAAGCTTTGCTTTTTGCAGCGCTTCAGGTCTTTCATGTCGGTTTCGGAGCGGTTGACATAAATGAATCCGTACCGCTTTTCCATTTCCCCGTGGGAGCTGAGAATATCGATCGGCCCCCAGACCAAAAAGCCCATCAGCTCCACGCCGTCCTGCACGGCGAGCCGGCACTGGCGGATATGTTCGCGCA
Source organism: Clostridiales bacterium (assembly GCA_012517675.1). Taxonomy (GTDB): domain Bacteria; phylum Bacillota; class Clostridia; order Oscillospirales; family Acutalibacteraceae; genus Caproiciproducens. The sequence goes on from JAAYUL010000032.1 coordinate 8,614, forward strand.
GGTAATCGATGCGGTAGCCGTCCCGCACCGCACCGGTTTCGTCCGGCTTTTCGTGCGCGGCCATGCCGTTTTCCAACACGAAAACCGGCAGGCGGTAACGGTCGTACAGGTGCTCGATGACACAGCGGATTCCGATCGGGTCCATGGCCCAGCCCCAGTCGGTCGCTTTTAAATAGGGATTGGGAATCACCTTGCATTGGCTTTCAAAACCGACCAGGCCCTTTTGCGGCACCGGCGCCTGAGCGACCTGGCTCTGGTAGTAGCTGAACGATGTGAAATCGATCTTCGCGGACGCGATCAGCTCGGCGTCCTCGGGGGTAATGTCCACGCAAAAGCCCTGCTGCTCAAAATACCGTTTCAAGTATTCCGGGTACCGGCCGAACACGCACAGGTCAAGGCAGAAATCCGACAGCAGCCGGTTCCCGGTCAGCGCCGCCTGCACGTCCTCGGGGCGGGCGGACGCCGGATAAAGCGGTGTGTAGCCGATCATGGAGCCGATTTGGCCTTTCCCGCCGCAGACGCGGCGGAAGGTGCGCACGGCCTTCGCGTGGGCGAGCATCATGTTGTGAAAAACCTGGTACTGGAATTCCGTCGTGTTCTGCCCGTCCGGCTTCGTTGCGCCGTAAAGGGCGACGTTGCTGTCCTGTTCGGTCTGGGTGACGATCATGTTCATTTCGTTGAACGTGACCCAGTATTTTACTTTGTCCCCGTAGCGCCGGAACAGGATTTCGGCAAAACGGTCAAACAGATCCGCCGTTTTGCGGGAGGCGAATCCGTTGTATTTTTGGGCCACGGCGATCGGCATGTCGAAGTGGTACAGGGAAATGACCGGCTCGATCCCGTTTTTCAGCAGTTCGTCGATCAGGTCGTCGTAAAACCGAAGGCCCTCCTCATTTACCGTTTCGCCGTCCGGCAGGACGCGCGACCAGGAAATGTTGGACCGGAACGCCTTCAGGCCCAGCTCCCGGAAAAGGGCGATGTCCTCTCGATAGCGGTGGTAAAAGTCGATGGCGGTTTCCCAGTTGGAAAGCCCCTGCGGCACGGGGCGCACGTCCACCGTGGAAACCCCCTTGCCGCCTTCGTTCCATGCGCCTTCGCACTGGAAGGACGTGACCGCGCCGCCCCAGAGGAAGCCTTGCGGAAATTTGCCGCTGCGGTTGTTTGTTGCAGACATGATTTATTTCTCCTGTTCTTTGAAGTTTATATTTGTGAGAAATCCGGGCGCCCGGACCGTTATCCCTTTACGGCGCCGGCCACCATGCCCTTGATGATCTGTTTGGAGAAGCCGGCGTAAAGCAGAATCGCCGGGGTGATCGAGAGGAACATGGCGCACATCATGGCCGGGTAATCAACGGAGTACTGGCCCTTGAACAGGGTCAGGCCGACCGGCACAGTCATCAGGTTTTCTTTTCCGATCAGCACGAGCGCGAAGGAAAATTCGTTCCAGCACGCGAAGAACTGAATAATGCCGACCGTGACGAGCACGGGGATGCACATGGGCATAATAATGGAGAACAGCGTGCGGGAAAATCCGCACCCGTCGATGGTCGCGGCCTCCTCCATCTCCTTCGGAATGCTGTGAATATAGCTTTCCACCAGAAAAATGGCAATGGGAAGGTTGAACGAAATGTACGGAATAATCAGGGTAAACCAGTGGTTCAGCAGGCCGGTGCGGTTGAACAGGATGTAAATCGGGACCATCAGCGCGTGAATGGGAATAACCATGCCGATCAGGAAGAAAAGGCTCAGGGCCCGCTTGCTGCGGAAATGGAACCGGGAAAGGAAATACCCGATGATGAACCCGAACAAAATGATGAAGAACAGCGCGATCACGGTGTTCAGGCAGGAATTGCGCAGCCACAGGAACATTTTGCTTCCCGTCAGAACACTGACATAATTGCTGAAATCAATGTG
>JAAYUL010000033.1 GCA_012517675.1 Clostridiales bacterium
AAAATGATATGCAATTCGTCATTCAGCCGGTTTTTTCAGGTTTGAGAGAGGGTTTGGCCGAGAGCCACTTCGCCGCAAACCCGCATGAATGCTGAGTTTTTGCTTTTTCGTTTTCACCTTCCCGAATAACGCATGTTCAACGAATGGTATGCCCGCGATATCAGCAAAAAGCGGCGCATCAGCAATAAAATCAAGGGAAATTCCGGAGAACCGATGGGACAACCGCCTTACGGTTACATCAAGGACCCAGATAATCCAAAACGCTGGATCGTGGATGAGGAAGCCGCTGTCGTAGTTCGCCGGATTTATCAGATGACGCTGGACGGCTTTGGTCCGGAGCAGATCGCCGCCGCGCTGGAAAGGGACATTATCCTGACTCCAATATCTTATTGGCAGACAAGAGGTGTCAACCGCCCTGGCAAGCATAAAGATGCACCGCCCACGAAATGGAACAGTTCAACCATCACGAAGATTCTTTCCTTGCAGGAGTATTGTGGGGACGTCCTCAACTTCAAGACGTACAGCAAATCTTACAAGAATAAGAAACGAATTGATAACGACCGTGATAATTGGGTTATCTTTAAGGATGTGCACGACCCGGTCGTTGACCGCGCAACATGGGAAAAGGTACAGCAGAAACGGGGCAAAATCCGCAAACGGAAAACGAATGAGGGAGAAACCAATATGTTCTCCGGTCTGCTTGTCTGTGCTGACTGCGGACACAATCTGCATTTCCATTTTAATCAGGGCAATCCGGATATCAAGTATTTTAATTGTTCCAACTACAAAGGCAATCGGGGCACTTGCACCTCTACTCATTACATCCGTGTTGACTTTCTGGAACAGGTCGTGTTGGGAGAAATCCGCAGGCTCACAAAATTTGCGAGCAAGTATGAGGATGAATTCGTCAAAGCGGTTATGGGACATTCTCAGCAGGCGGTAGAGCTTGAACGGCAAAAGAAACAAAGGGATTGCAACTCTCTTTTGGCCCGCGATAAAGAGATCGACCAGCTGTTTGATCGAATGTATGAGGATAACGTGGCCGGTAAAATTTCCGATGAACGGTTTTCAAAAATGACTAAGCAATATGAGGACGAGCAGAGCGGATTGGCAGGGCGGATAAAAGCGCTCAGGACCGAGCTTGACAAGGAAAGCCGTCGGACGGTAGGCACGGATATGTTTATTGCCACCGTGCGCAAATATACCAGAGCCAGAAAGCTTACGCCGCGAATGCTGAATGAGCTGATCGATCACATTGAAGTCCATCAGGCCGAAAAGGTGAACGGCGTATACGTACAGAAGCTGACTATTCACTATAATTGTATTGGCTCCATTGAAATACCCAATGTTTCATCCCTGCCGGAACCGGATGTTCTTATACAAACGAGAAAAGGAGTAGCCGTAAGCTACTCCCAAGCGCAGATGGCAGGATAAGCATATAAAAAAGCGAGTGTTCTTACAGCACTTTCAAATGCTATAAGAACACTCGGCATGGTGCGAGGGGGGGGACTTGAACCCCCATGAACTAAGCGTTCACTAGAACCTGAATCTAGCGCGTCTGCCAATTCCGCCACTCTCGCAAATATTCTGTTTGTCGGCGACTTGACTATAATATCACATCGGACTTTCAGTGTCAATACAAAATCTGAAAAAATCCGATGTTTGTTCTGTCCTCGGCAGGTAAATATTGAAAACCTGTTCTCATAGCTGCAATGCCGTTTTGTTAAATATTAACAATGAATGAAATGATAACAAAAACATAAACTAACCGAAGAATCAAAGGAGGAATGAGATGACAGGTCCAATACCCGCGCCGGATGCCGGGCAGCCCGCGGCAAAACCGCAGGGTGTCGATCCGGCCGGCAGCCAGCGCTTCTTTAACCAGACGGGCAGAACGCCGGAAGAAATGTTCCTCGATCTGATTTCCGGGGAAGCGGATGATTAAGCCGGCTCTTGCGGAGAAAGGCTGACCGCAGATATTTAAGTTGGCGAGGCGCAAAAATATACTTGCAAAGGCGGCCTTAATGTGATACTATAATAAAAGTTGTTTTAAGTATTTCGGAGGTGCGCTATGTCGGCTGTTGAAATTATATTCGGAATTGTATTGTTGGTGTTTTCGGTTGCCATTACGGTTATTGTTCTTCTTCAGGAAGGGCATCAGCAGGAACTTGGGGTAATCACCGGCGGAGCGGATACCTTTCTTTCCAAAAACAAGGCCCGGTCGCTGGATTCGTTTCTTGCGAGATGGACCAAGGTGATTGCAATCGGTTTTTTCCTGCTTGTAATTGCAATCAACGCATATATGTATTTCGTAAAGTAATTTGCTGGCTGCAAGCCCCGCTTTTTTAAGCGGGGCTTTTTTTGTGAAAGACCCGGTTCGGTTTTGCCGGTGGGAACGGCTGAATATCGCGGGCGGGAAAAAGAAAAAGGGACAAGTGGAGGAACTATGTCGGAAGAGATCAAAAGCAGAATATTGAAGTATATGAAAGCGTCGCCGCAGAGCGTTTCGTCCCGCGGCCTGATCAAAAAACTGGGAATCAAAAACCACAAGGCTTTTTATCAGTCGCTGCAGGAGCTGAAAAAGGAAGGCCTGATTGCGGTCGGGAAAGACCATCGAGTCCGCGCGGCGCGAAAGACGGAAACGGTCAGCGCGAAAATCATATCTCTGTCCAAAGGCTTTGCGTTTGCCCGCCCGGAAAACGGCGGGGAAGACGTGTTTATCCATGCCGACCGTCTGAACAGCGCCTTCCTCGGCGACACGGTGCAGCTCCACAACGTCAGGCAGAGCCCCAAGGGCCCGAGTGCGGAAGTTCACACGGTCTCCGAAAAGAGCAGCCGCTTCATCACCGGCACGCTCAACCGGGGCAAAGGATATTACGAGATGGTTCCGGACGGCGCGATCCGCTACAATATCCCTGTGGAGCATTCCAGAAGCGTGAAAGCGAGAAACGGGGATAAAATCCAGGTGGAAGTGCGCCGTGTTCCGAATGCTTCGGGTTATACGGGGCATATTGTGAAGGTTTACGGCGAATCGGGCAGCGCTAAAATCTGCGCGGACGCCATTCTGGATCAGTACGGAATCCGTTCGGTGTTTCCGGACGATGTTCTGGCGGAGGCAAAAAAAATCGCTTCCGAACCCATTACCCAGGAAGACCTGGCGGGCAGGCTGGACCTGCGCGAGGCCAGTATCTGCACCATAGACGGCGAAGACGCGAAAGACCTGGACGACGCCGTTTCGGTCAGCAGAACAAAGGCGGGGTTCCGGCTGGGTGTTCATATTGCCGATGTCAGCCATTATGTGCGGGAGGGCGACGCCGTTGACCGGGAGGCCATGGAGCGCGGCACTTCGGTCTATTTTGCGGACCGTGTGGTTCCCATGCTCCCGCAGGAGCTTTCCAACGGGGTTTGTTCGCTCAACGCGGGAGAGGACAAGCTGACTTTTTCCGCCATTATGGATTTGGACAGACAGGGGAACCTTTTGTCCTACCGGTTCCGCAAAAGCGTGATTCGTTCCAAGGTGCGGGGCGTTTATTCGGAGGTCAACCGGCTGTTTGACAAAACGGCCGATCGGGCGCTGAAAAAGAAATACGCTCCGGTGATCCGCTCCCTGAATGCCGCGAAGGAGCTGGCGGATATTCTGAAGGCGCGTTCCGTCAGCAGCGGTACGGTGGATCTGGACAGCACCGAGTCCCGCTTTACGCTGAACGGGGACGGGATTTGTGTGGACGTTCAGCCGCGCGTGAGCGGACAGGCGGAGCAGATGATTGAACAGCTGATGATCACCGCGAATCAGGCGGCGGCAAAGCTGGCGAAAGCGGCAGGGATTCCGTTTGTGTACCGCGTGCATGAGCTGCCGAATCCGGAACGGGTGGAAAGCCTGATTCAGATCATCGGCGCGCTGGGGCTCAATCCGCGCAGGCTCCGCCACGCGGGGGAGCTTACCACGGCGGATTTTGCGGACATTATGGAGCAGGCCGCGGGCACACCCGCGCAGAAGGTGGTGTCCCATCAGCTTCTGCGCACCATGGCCAAGGCGCGCTACGACACCGCTCCCATCGGGCATTTCGGGCTTGCTCTTGCCGATTACTGCCACTTTACCTCGCCGATCCGCCGCTACCCGGATACCGCGATCCATCGGATTTTGTCCGCGCTGCTCCGGACAAAAAACAAGGAGGAGCTGAACCGCAGGTACCTTGCGTTCGCTGTGCAGGCGGCCTCCCTGTCTTCCCTGGCAGAGGTGCGCGCCATGCAGGCGGAGCGCAGCGCGGAAGACTGTTATATGGCCGAGTATATGTCGCAGCATATCGGCGAGTGTTACGGCGGGATTATCAGCGGCGTGACACAGCGCGGCATTTTTGTGGAGCTTCCCAGCTCCGTGGAAGGCTTTGTTCCCATCGACAGCTTTGAAGGCGCAAACTACCAGTTCGACGGCATGATTGCGCAGGTTGACCGCAATACGGGCAAAAAACTGACGATCGGGCAGCCGATCCACATCCGTGTCGCGGCGGCCGACGTTGCCAGCGGAAGGATCGATTTTGTCCCCGACACGGGCGTTTCTCCGGACAAGCGCGGCTGATCGTAAAATAAAAAGTTTTACCACTGAAAAATGGAATATTTTCTGGAATAAATGTCCATGCTAACAGCATAGAAATTACCGAAAGGCGGAGCTGTTAGTATGGAATCTGTATTGAAGCTGATTCAGCGCGCAAACTGCGCAGCCGTAAAGGAAAATGAAGAAAAGAAAATGCTGCTGCAAGAAATCCGGGAAGTGGGACGCCTTCTCGCGTGCAACGACTGCTGGTTTGAACAGGAATGCGACGAAAATCTGATCGACGCCTGTATTTATCAGCGCGGAGCTTTGGAATCCCGCTATCGCTACTTGTTGAAATCTGCGAAACGGCTGGGTGTGAACTGCACTCCTTTCACCAAGAAAACCATGGGGGTGTAAAATTTGCAGGATGTGATTCTTTTGCTTACGGCCTGCGGTGTTTTCGGGCTGCTGGTTGTCATTCAGCTGGTCGTCCGCGCGCCGAGGCCGGTGCAGCGCGCGGCGGGCGGAGTGATCACCGGGCTATTCGCGCTTGCCGCCGTCAATCTGACCGGCTTTTTCACGGGGGTCAGTCTTCCGCTCAGCCCGCTCACCATCGGGGTGTCCGGCGCGGCGGGAATCCCGGGAGTTACCATGATGCTTCTGCTCAATCTTATTTTGAAATGACGAAAAAGGACAAGAGGGGCGAAGCCGCCGGCCAAGTCCGAATACCGGTGCCGGAAAAGCGCCGCGGTCAACGGGCCGCGGCGCTTTTCCGCGTGTTGCGGTGCGGTCTGCCATTTCCGTTGTTTTGTCGGCCTGATTTGTAAAAATCAAGGCTGATTTTTTTGGCGTTTCACGGTGTCGTTCCGGCTGTGTATTGCATTGCGAAGCCGCCTGACGGGGAAATAGTTTGCTATTACTTTGAAAATAAGGTACAATAATTATATTCGGCTGTTTTTATGAACGATTTTCTGTTCAAATTTGAAGAAGTTCTGGCGGTGGAGTAATGCTTGATTTTACGAACGAAACAATAATGAAGCTGAGGAAAAAAATTCTGGAAAAAGAGTTTTCCAGAATGAACGATATGCAGAGGCAGGCCGTCTTCTGCGTAAACGGCCCGCTTTTGATTCTGGCCGGTGCAGGCAGCGGCAAAACGACCGTGCTGGTCAACCGAATTGCCAACATCATCCGGTACGGCAGCGCGTATTCCGACCCTTGGGTTTCCCCGGAGCTGACCGAAGCGGACATTGCGGCCGCGGAAAATTTTCTGGAAACGGGGGAGCCGCTTGCTCCGGAGGTGAAAAGCCGTTTTGCGGTTAATCCGTGCCGCCCGTGGCAGATCCTTGCCATTACGTTCACCAACAAGGCGGCGGGAGAGCTGAAAAACAGGCTGATCGGAATGCTCGGTGAGCCGGGCAGCGAAATCTGGGCCTCCACCTTCCATTCCACCTGCGCGTGCATTCTGCGCCGGTATGGGGACAGGCTCGGCTATTCCAACCATTTTACCATTTACGATACGGACGATTCCCGCCGGATGATGAAAGAATGCCAGAAAGCGGTCGGGATCGATGAGAAAACGCTTTCCTGCAAGTCCATTCTCGGCGCGATTTCCCGCGCGAAGGACAGCCTTCTTTCGCCGGAGGAATACCTTCGTCAGGCAGGAACCGACAGCCGCCTCTGCCTGATCGGAAAGGCTTACCGCATGTACCAGTCGCGGCTGAAAGAGGCGGATGCCATGGATTTCGACGACCTGATTTCCTGCTGCGTCGCGCTGCTCCAGAGCCAGCCGGATGTTCTGGAATATTATCAGGACCGGTTCCGCTATATTCTGGTGGACGAGTATCAGGACACCAACCACGCGCAGTATGTATTGATTCATCTGCTCGCCCGGAAGAACAAAAACCTCTGCGTGGTGGGCGACGACGACCAGAGCATTTACAAATTCCGCGGCGCGACCATTGAAAATATCATGAGCTTCGAAAAAACTTTTCCGAACGCCTGCGTCATCCGGCTGGAGCAGAACTACCGCTCCACCAAAAACATTCTGAACGCCGCGAACGCGGTCATTGCCAACAATCTTTCCCGTAAGGGGAAAACGCTTTGGACCAACAATGCGGCCGGTGAAAAAATCAGCGTACATACCTCTTCCAACGAACAGGATGAGGCGGAATTCATCACCAAAAAGATTTTGGAGGAAGCCGCGGACGGACGCAAATTTTCCGATTTTGCGATTCTGTACCGCATGAATACCCAGTCGAACATGATTGAGCGCACGTTTGTCAAGTCCGGCATTCCGTACCGCATCATCGGCGGGCTCCGCTTTTATGAGCGCCGGGAAATCCGGGACATGATCGCTTATCTGAGCGTGATCAACAACCCGAACGACGAAATGCGTCTGCGCCGCATCATCAATCAGCCCAAGCGCTCCATCGGGGAAAAGACGGTGGCGCAGGCCTCCGAAATCGCGGCCCAGCTCGGCGAAAGCCTGTTTGAGGTCATCCGCCGCGCGGACGAATTTGACCCGCTGCGCCGCTCCGCGCCAAAGCTTTTGCAGTTTGCCGAAACCATGCAGTCGCTGATCGACGCGTCCGGCGATGAAGAGACCGGTTTGGAAGAGCTTTACCGCCTGATTCTGGACAAGACGGATTATATCGCTGCGCTGCGCGCCGAGGAAAAGGAGGACGCCCAGGACAGGATCGACAACATCAACGAGCTTGCCTCGAACCTGATCCATTACGAGGAAGAAAACGGGGCGGAAGCGAGCCTTTCCGGTTTTCTGGAAGAGGTTTCCCTTATGACGGATATCGACAACTTTGACCCGGATGCGGACAGCGCCGTCATGATGACCATGCATTCCGCCAAGGGCCTTGAGTTTCCGGTGGTGTTCCTGCCCGGCTTTGAGGACGGAATTTTTCCGGGCGTGCAGGCGATTTACAATCCCGCGGAAATTGAAGAGGAGCGCCGCCTTGCCTATGTTGCGATTACCCGCGCGAAAGAGGAGCTGTATATCCTCAACGCGGAAAGCCGCATGATTTTCGGCAGCACCATGCGCAACAAGCCCTCCCGCTTTATTCAGGAGATTCCGGAGGAGCTGGTGGAGCGCAGCCGTTCCCGTTCCTGGAAAAAGCCGCAGCCGGGCACGGTGCTGCCCACCTCCTCCTACGAGGCGCGGGCGGCTTCCGCACAGTCCGCGCGCAGCTTCGGTCCGGCGGTCGTTGCGCAGAAGCCGCAGTCTTCCGCTAAGATGAAGCCCGGCGACTGTGTCAGCCACAAAACCTTCGGCAGGGGAATGGTGCTGTCCGCCTCGCCGATGGGAAACGACACGCTGCTGGAAATCGCATTTGACAAGGTCGGCACCAAAAAGCTGATGGCAAATTTCGCCCGTCTGGAAAAGGTTTGACAGCATACAGCAGAAAGAGCGCGCAGCCTGAATCGTTTCAGGCCGCCCGCTCTTTTTTTTGCCGGAAAGCTCCGGTTATCTGTCCCTGTGCCCGCGGTCGTTGCAGCCGCAGTCGCTGATCTTTGGCGGGAAGAATTCGTCCGTCGGGAATTCAATGCGGCGGAACACAGAACACGGATCATCGGATGTAGTGACGCACTCTTTTTCCGGAATGCAAAAATCGTATGCCGGAATCAGCAGCTGAACATTTCTGACAATCTGAACAATCGTGAAAATTCCGAGTGTGACATAGACGGCACGGTTCGAGCCAAAATCGAGTTCGCCGCCGAGCCTTCTGCAGATGCAGTCGGGGATCCGGCAGCAGGTGTCGCAGCCGTGGTTCGGGCATTCGCAGATTCTGGCGGCAAGGCCGATTGGCTGTGCGACCTGACAGGTTGCCTTGGGCAGCACATCCCCGCCGTTGGTCTGGTCAAGGTCATCCTGTGTTGCATCGGAGCTGAAAATTTTAACATTGCCTTCGCTGCCGTACAGAATCACTCTCTTGCTGAATATGGATATGCCAGCAACAATGACCGGCGAGGGATTTGCCGGGCAGAATACGTCCAGAACCACATTGAAGAAGAATGTCATGTCGATCGAATAAAAGCCCTTGTTGAACGGAACCGGCTCCAGATTCAGGTAAACCGTGATTACATCGGCACCCCTGAGTCTGACATTGCTGGCGTGGTCAATCAGTTCCCTTTTATCCGGCGTAAAATACACCCTTAAGTCTTCAAGGCAATCCTTATCGCAGCAGGGAACAGGTTATAAACACAGGGGTTTTAAAATGATCTGGAGTTGGAAGGAAAGAGGGGGAGCTCCCTTTTCTTTCCGATAGACGATGCGTTCCACCAGGGCTTTCAGCAGCAGGTTTTTCAGCTTCGGCGGCAGGCCGCGGTAAAGGGCGTAAGCGGACACGGTGCTTTCGTGTTTCGGAAGGGAGGGGCGCGGCCGCGCTTCGGCGGCCTGTTTCAGCCGGCTGATTTTCGCGTCCAGAAGCGCTTTTCGCTGCTCAAAAGTGGACGGGTCGTAAATCCCCTGTTCCAGAAGGTCGTAAAGGGAAGCTTTCTGGCGCTCCAGAAGCGAAGCTTCCCGCTTTGCCGCCCGGTCCCATTCGTTGTCCGCGGCGGGGCCGCCGGGCCGCGGCCTGCGTTCGACGGCGATTTTTTCCATGAGGGGCCTCAGCTGTTTCAGTACGGCGCTTTCCACGGCGAAGAGGGAAGAGGAAGCCGTGCAGCCGGGTTTCCGGCAAAGCAGGCAGTCGCCGCCCCGGGCGGCCTGGCGCTGCATCGTGCCGCCGCAGGCCGCACAGAAAACCAGCCCGGCCAGCGGGTTCCGAACGCTTTTGGAGGCGGGCGGGTGCCCGCGTGTTTTTGCGATCGCCTGGGCCCGTTCAAACAGCTCCCTGTCGATAATTGCGGGGTGAAGGCCGGGCACTACCGTCCATTTCTCCTTTGGATTTGCGGTTTCTGTCCATTTTTGCCCGGTTTTCACTTTGCTTTTCCGGTTCCAGACAATTTGTCCGGCGTAGGTCGCGCTGTGCAGAATCTTCATCACGGAGGTGCGCCCGAACCGGTCGGAACGGTGCGGCTTCGCGCCCATGGCGCTGATGGTGTCCGCAATGCGCTGGCATCCCATGCCGCGGTTGACGTAAAGGTCGAATATCATGCGCACGAATCGGGCTTCCTCCTCGTTTATTTCAAGCGTCGGTTTTTTTTTCAGAACGGTTTTTCTGTACCCGTAGGGCGCGTTGGCTATGTAGCCGCCCTCCTGAATGGTTTTCTGGATTCCCCGCCGCATGCGCCGTTTGATTGCTTTCAGCTCCTGCCGCGCCAGAAAGGTTTCAAATTCAGAAAAGGTTTCGTCCGTTTCATTGTTCAGGTCGTATGTTTTGCGCGGCGTAATGATTTTGGTCCCGGCCGCTTTCAGTGTTTCCAGAATGACCCCCTGGTCGCTCATGGCGCCGCGGCCAAGCCGGTCGATATCCATGCAGAGCACGGCGTCGTAATCGCCGTGCTCCACATCCGCCAGAAGCGCCAGCATCTGCGGCCGCGCGCACAGTGACTCTCCGGAAATGATTTCCTCATAAATCCTGAGTATTGTGATCCGGTTTTTTGCCGCGAACTCCGTCAGGATTTCCCTGTGCCGGTTCAGGGTATCCTCCGCGTGGAATTCCTCCGCGCGGCTTTTTCGCAGATATACGGCTGCATTCATGAAAGAAATCCCCCTCTCCGTTTTGTCTTCCACAAGAATATACACGTGGGGAACCGTGTTTATGCTTGCCGAAACGGAAGGAACAGGGGTAGGACATGCGTGCGGCGTCATATAATTTCCGGGGTGGTTTTATGCGGAAAACAGGAAAGCCGGAAGTGATCTGTGAAAATCCGACGGGCAGCCGGGAACAGGTCATGCATAACCGGGAGGAATTCCACCGGACATTGGAACGCGTTTTCAGTGAGCAAAACGATTTGTGTACGCTGAAAATCGACTGGAGTTCCCTGGAAAACCAAAAAGATCCACCCGGTAAAGGGCGGATCTTTTTGGGGAAAGAAAATATGAAAAAAGATATATGAAGCCTCAAACGAGGAGCTTGTAAGCCGGATGACGGTTGCTTTTTGTTTTTCTGTTTTGTTTCAATAAATATAGTTTATTCCGGAATTGTGTCGGCTTCGTGACGAGTATCCGAACAAATCGGGAATTTTAAAGATTACTGCTTTTTGCGGCAATCCTCCAGGCGGCTTTGAAATTCCTCATAAGAGCCGCACTCATTCAGAATTTTCTGCTGTTCTTCTTCGGGAAGCGCCAGAAAAAAGCTTTTGTCCCGCCCGTTGTCCATGATTAGAGCGGCGGAAAAGGGAAAGGGGAAATATCCCAGATTATCCATAAAAATATCACCTCCAACATAGTTTGGGAATCTTTCGGCCTAAAATACACTGGAAATAAAAAAAGTACGTCCCGAAAGACGTACTCGTGTAAACGAATCCTTGCTAAATCAGAATAAAACGGTTTTTCCCCTGACTTTTTGCGAAATAAAGCGCGCTGTCCGCGCGGGTAAGCACGGAGTACGGGTCCTGTTCGTCCGGCGGCGGAATGTGAACGCCGATGCTGATGGTTACGATCGGCTGAACGGGATTTACGCCGAATGGAATCTGAAGATCGCGCACGACCTGAATCAGGCTTTCCGCAATCTGTTCGATTTTGCGCTTTCGCTTGTCTTCAAAAACAATCAAAAACTCCTCGCCGCCGTACCTGCCGATTTTGCCGCCGGTGTCCGCGACATATCTGCTGATTGCGCCCGAAAGCTGAATCAGGCAGGTGTCGCCCATAATGTGGCCGTAGGTATCGTTGTAGAGCTTGAAATTGTCGATATCGATCATCATGCAGGAAAGATTGCCCGTATCTGTTTCCAGAGTTTGGTTCAGGTATTCGATAATGCTTTTCCGGTTGGGAATTTTGGTGAGAAAATCATGGTTGGCATAAAACTCCAGCTTTCGGTTCTGCTCTTTGATCAGCTTTTGGTTCAAATAATCTTTGAATTTTGTGTGGTGGTTCAGAATAATCATGACACAGGCGGCGATAAGCATAAAAAACGGATTGATCAGCTCCGCGAATGTATGGGTCAGGCCAAGCCGCAGGCTCTGGACCATCACTGCGTAAATCAGATAACCGGCCGCGTTGCTCAGGCAGTGAACGGCCGGCTTTACCCGGAAAATCAGGGAATTTACGATCATGATCTGAATAAAAAGATAGGAGGAAAAGCCGTTGGATACATCGAGAGCCGAAAAGACGGCGCTCCATATGCTCATACATAATATCAGGGTCTCTTCCAGCACCAGCAGCGCCCTGTCGCTATCCCGAAAAATGTGAAACAGGGAATAGTACACGATGCTGAAAAGCAGCATGAAGGAGTATAAATAGATATAATACGGGAAAAATTTACCATAGTGCAGAAAATAGGTGTTCGCGATATAAAGAAAAGTCATCACCCCTTCCATCCCGAACAGCATCCACAGGACGACTTTTGCCCGGATTACGTTCGCGGATATACAGCTCTTTATAAAGCCGGAAGTGTCTTCAGACGACAGGCCTTTTATATTGATGCAAAAGGTCGGGAGTGCTTTTTTTCTCTGTGTGTCGATGGAAAAACGGGCTGGGCGGAACATGGTATCAACTCCTGCGATTCTTTCAGCGGGCATTTTCGGCAATTGCGGAAAAACGGAATGCCGCGCTTTTCGGTTCCGCCGAACGGCCGGCGGATGAAAAAGGAAAGGGGGTTTGTTCTTATCATTTCAAGCTTTTCGGGGGAAAATTGCCGCCGTGCGAAACTTTCTTTTATTATAACGCAAGTTTAGATCATAGAGAAGAAATAAAAACTTTATTTACAAAATATTTTCAATCCGGTCTTAAAATTTTATGTTTTATGACTGGCGTGTGACCAAGGTATTGTATAATTTTTAAAGAAGATGGAGTGAAATATATTTCAGGAGGAGGCATGTCTTATGAAAAAGAGCTTATTTCAAAAGTTCCTATGCATATTGTTATCGATTCCGCTGTTGGCGGCCTTTTCTCTCCCCGCTTCCGCAACTCCGGCAGCCACGGTTCCGTCGGGCGGCTTTTTTCAAATGCAGCCGAATAACAGCAGCGTGACAAAGCTGACGGACGGACGCCTCCGCCTCTGCATTGACGAATATGATGTGGTTGTGGTCAAGCAGAGTACGACTCTGGTGGTGTGGACCATGAATTCCCTGTCCTCGGCGGACCAGGATTCCCTTATGTCAACGCTCAACGATAACAAACTGGGCGTATCGAACAATCCTTCCTTTGAATTTTTCAGCGGCCTGAACACCTACAGCGGGGCCAATCCGCTCGGCACGTATCAGGTCACGAAGGAATCCGGCCACTATTATATCTATATTTCGTCTTTGGATAAGATCAGCCATTTCATTCTCCATAAAAGAACGATTCAGGACATTAAAGTTACAAAAATCGTTTCCGGCGAATCCGCGCCGAAACAGGCGTTCAGTTTTGTTCTGAAAGACGGTGCAGCCCAGGTCGGCACCGCAAGCATTACCGGCGCGGGTACCGTGACTTTTCAGCTGAAGGAAGGCTATCTGTTTCCGCCGGAAGGCGTCACGCTGGAAATGACGGAAGTCGTTCCGGATCCTCAGCCGCTCAACTGGACTTACAGCCAGGCAAAATATTATGTTTTGATTGACGGGTTCGGCAATGTCCGGTACCAGGATGAAAACAAGAGGGCCATTATTGGAATTCCGACCTTTACAAACACGTACGCACGGATCGAGTGCACCGTAAAGGCGCATAAGGACGTTGTGAGCTCCGAAGGAAGCGTTCCCGCCAGTTACCCGACGTTTACCTTCCATTTGTATAATGCGGGCAATCAGGCGGTCGGTACGGCGAGCATCGGCGGAACGGGCGACGTGACCTTCAAAATGAACGAAGGCTTTGTGCTGCCGCCGAGCGGTATTACTCTGACCATGAAAGAGGATATTCCCAGCCCGGTTCCCACAGGGTGGGTTTACAGCAGTCTGGTTTATACCGTAACGATTACCGGAGCGGGGCAGGTTTCCTATTCGTATGAAGATGAAAACGGCAGAACACATAGCGTGGAAACTCCGATCTTCACCAATGAATACGAGGCCTCGACTCCCCCGAGCTACGTGATCAAAGCGCAGAAGAAAGTGACCGGCGACACCCCCAGCAGCTATCCGACCTTCACCTTCCGTCTGTATGATTCTGAAAAAAATCAGGTCGGTTCCGCGAGCATCGCCGGTGCGGGCGAAGTCGTTTTCACATTGAAAGAGGGCTTTACGCCAACATCGGGAACCGTTCTGACCATGAAGGAAGATCTTCCTGACCCGCTTCCCGAGGGATGGACGTACGACAGCGCGACATATTACGTTAAATTCGACGCCCCGGTTCCCACGCTGCGTCAGGTTGCGCAGCCGTCGCTTCAGATTTCCTACTATGATTCCGAGCAGAATCCGATTGAAGGCATTCCTGTTTTTGAAAATTCTTATAAAAAGCCTGTAACGCCCAAACCGATTCAGGTGAGCAAGGTCATCGAGGGCAACCCGAAATCGATTCCCACCTTCCAGTTTATCCTGAAAAATGACGACGGCATTCAGGTCGGTTCCGCAAGCATCGATCACGAAGGCATTGTGACCTTTACCATGGAGAACGGTTTTCAGATTCCGGAATACGGCCTCCTGACCATGAGCGAGGTCATTCCCGCCAATGTGCCGAAGGGCTGGACCTACAGCGACGCCGTGTACTATGTGATGTTTGATGAGAACGGGAACGTCAGTTACATGACCCGAACGGAGCAGTCCGTCGATATTCCCGTCTTTGTCAACACCTATGATCCCGGCACGGTGGAATTTACCGTTCAGGCGAAAAAGGCTGTTGACGGAACGCCGGAGACAATGCCGGACTTCTCGTTCAGCCTGATGGACGGAAAGACCAAGGTCGGTTCCGCAAGCCGCAGCGGCGCGGGCGATTTGACGTTCACGATGAATGAAGATTACGTGCTTCCCGAAGGCGGCGCAACGCTGACCATGACGGAAGACGTCCCCGCCAATGTGCCCGACGGCTGGACTTACAGCAAGGCAAGCTTTACCGTCACGATCGACGCACAGGGCAATGTTCAGT
>JAAYUL010000034.1 GCA_012517675.1 Clostridiales bacterium
ATCCGTCTTTTTCTTCAGCATCTTGAAATCCTTCAGGACAACCGCCGCGGCCAGCTTGTTGACGGCGCTTTTCGTGAAGATTTCCTTCACCTTCCCCATGACCATCATGGCCACGCCCTCGTAGGTTTTCAAAATATTATTTCCGGTAAATCCGTCGGTCACAATAACGTCGCCGGCGTCAAACGGAATTTCGCGGGCTTCGATGTTGCCCACAAAATTTAAATCGGAGCCCTGCAGCATGGTAAACGCCTGGTGCTGCAGCTCGCCGCCCTTGTGGTTTTCGGTGCCGACATTGGCCAGCGCGACGCGCGGATTGGAAACGTTCATGACCTTCCGCATGTAAATGGAGCCCATCACGCCGAACTGACGGAGCATGTCCGGTTTGCAGTCCACGTTGGCGCCGCTGTCGATCAGCATGAAGCAGCCCTCGTTCTTCGGCAGAACAGGCGCAAACGCAATCCGCTTGATCCCCTTGATCCGCTTGACGATCAGGGTTGCGCCGACAACCAGCGCGCCGCTGTTCCCCGCGGAAATGAACGCGTCCCCTTCTCCGGAGGCCAAACGGCGAAGCCCCTCCGCCATGGAGGAATTGGATTTTGCTTTCATAATATCGCCGGCATGATCGTCCATTGTAATCACGTCGGGGGCATCGGCAATCTCCATCCGGCTTAACGAAATATTGTTTTCTTTCGCCACGCGGAGAAGCTCTTCCTTCCGGCCGGTCAGCATGATGTCGAGATCAAGCCCTTCCACGGCCATCGCGCAGCCCTTCAGGATTTCGAGCGGTGCGTTGTCGCCGCCGAAAGCGTCTACGATGATTTTCATTTTTCACACCCCAGTTTTATTTTACATTTGATCCAGTTTCTATTTTTATACCGGCAAAACCCGGTCCAAATCCCGGAGCGAACGGGCGGCAAACGCGGCGTACCGCTCCCTTTTGTCACGGATGTGCTCCGCAAGCGGGGGCATGATGCCGAAATTCGCGCCCATCGGCTGGAAATCGGCCTCGCCGCCGAACGCCACATACCGGCTGAGCGCGCCGATCATGGTGGTTGGCGGCAGCGTAACGGCCGGTATGCCGCGCAGTCTGCGAACCGCGTTGATGCCCGCCATGATGCCGGAGGAGGCGGATTCCATATAGCCCTCCACCCCGGTGATCTGGCCGGCGAAAAACAGGTTTGGCCTGGTTTTTACGCTGTAATCCGAATCAAGGACCTGCGGGGAATTCAAGAAGGTGTTGCGGTGCATCACGCCGAACCGCGTGAATTCCGCGTGCTCCAAACCCGGAATCAGCCCGAAGACCCGCTTTTGCTCCCCGAATTTCAGGTTGGTCTGGAACCCGACCAGATTGTAAAGCGTGCCCTGCCTGTCCTCCCGGCGCAGCTGCACCACGGCCCACGGCCGGTGCCCCGTGTTCGGGTCCCGCAGGCCGACCGGCTTAAGCGGGCCGAACCGCAGGGTATCCATGCCGCGCTGCGCCATCACCTCGACCGGCATGCAGCCCTCGTAAACCTTCGGGTCGGAAACGTCGCAGTCATGAACCGGCGCGCGTTCCGCATGAAGCAGAGCGTCGTAAAAACGCTCGTATTCCTCTTTGTTCATCGGACAGTTCAGATAATCGTCTTCGTTTCCCCTGCCGTACCGGGAAGCGGCGAAAATACGGCTGCGGTCCAGGCTTTCCGCCGTAACAATCGGCGCGGCGGCGTCGAAAAAGCTGAGCGCGCCCCCGCAAAGCGCCTGGATTTCTCCCGCAAGCGCATCCGCGGTAAGCGGGCCGGTGGCAATGACCGAAACCCCGTCTTCGGGGATGGCGCAGACCTCCTGCGAATAAACACGAATCTGATTACAGTTTTTTATTTTCTCCGTCGCCATTGCCGAAAAGGTATGCCGGTCAACGGCAAGCGCGCCCCCCGCGGGGACCCGGCAGGCGTCCGCGCATTCCATCAAAAGGGAGCCGAGACGGCGCATTTCGGCTTTCAGCAGCCCCGCGGCGCTTTCCGTCCGCTCCGCCTTCAGGGAATTGGAGCATACCAGCTCCGCAAAATCCGGGCTGTGATGCGCCGGGGAGTATTTTCCGGGCTTCATTTCGTAAAGCTCCACGTCGGCGCCGGCTTTTGCGGCCTGCCACGCGGCCTCACAGCCCGCGAGTCCGGCGCCGATCACCTTAATGCTCATTCTTCCTCCAGCTTTTCATAACCGCAGTCCGGCGTCACGCAGTAAATCTTCGGATGCTTTCCCTTTTTCTTCAGCAGGGTTTTTCCGCAGCGCGGGCATTTTTCGGTCGTGGGTTCGTCCCATGAAACAAAATCGCAGTTCGGGTAATTGGAGCAGCCGTAGAACACGCGGCCTTTTTTGGACTTTTTCACAATGATCTTGCCGCCGCACTTGGGGCATTCCGCGCCGGTTTCCTGCACCAGCTTTTTAATATTTTTACATTCCGGGTAACCCGGGCAGGCGATGAACTTGCCGTAGCGGCCCGTTTTGATCACCATTCTGCGCCCGCACTTTTCGCAGATGATGTCGGTCTCATCCTCTTTCAGCTGGATTTTGACCCCCTGCATTTCTTCTTTTGCCTGCTTGAGCGTTTTGTCAAAGTCCCCGTAAAAATCGCGCAGGGTTTCGACCCAGTCGGACTTTCCGCTCTGTACGCTGTCAAGGTCGTTTTCGACCTGAGCGGTAAATTTGACGTTTACGATTTTCGGGAAGCGTTCCTTCATCAGCTTGGTGGTCACTTCCCCCAGCTCCGTCGGTTTGAGCGCCTTTCCGTCGCGCACCACATATTCGCGGGCGGTAATGGTGGAGATCGTGGTCGCGTAGGTGGACGGACGGCCGATTCCGTTTTCTTCCAGCGCCTTGATCAGGGAAGCCTCCGTATAGCGCGGGGGCGGCTGGGTAAAGTGCTGGTTGCCCGCGATTTCCTTCAGCTTGAGCGCCATCCCGTCCTCCAGAACCGGAAGGACGCCCTTGCTTTCGCTTTCTTCCTCCCTGCTTTCTTCATACAGCACGGTGAAGCCGTCGAACGTCACCGTATAGCCGGACGCCTTGAACAGGTAGTTTGCGGCCTGAATGTCCGCCTTTGTGGTGCTCTGTAAACAGTTTGCCATCTGGCATGCGATAAAACGCTCCCAGATCAGCTTGTATAATCGGTACTGGTCGGAAGTCAGGTTCGCCTTGACTTTGTCCGGAGAAAGGCTCGGCATGGAAGGGCGGATGGCTTCGTGGCCGTCCTGCGCCGTCGCTTTCGTTTTGAAATGGCGCGGCGTGTCCGGCAGATATTTTTTGCCCCAGCGCTCCAGAATATAATCTCCGGCGTCTTTGATGGCGTCTTCGGAAATCCGCAGAGAGTCGGTCCTCATGTAAGTAATCAGGCCGACCGCGCCCATGCCCTCCACTTCCACGCCTTCATACAGCTCCTGCGCGGCCTTCATGGTGCGGCGCGCCTGGAAGCCCAGGCGGCGGGAAGCCTCCTGCTGCAGGGTCGAGGTGATGAACGGCGGCGCGGGGGATTTTCTGCGCGTACCCTTCTTGACCTTGAGGACATTGAAATCCGCGTTTTCCACTTCGTGCAGGATCCGATCCGCTTGTTCCTTGTCGGCAATGGCGATTTTTCCATTCAGATCGCCGTAGAACGACGCTTCAAACGCCTTCCGGGAACCCGGCGAATTCAGCTTGGCGTCGATCGTCCAGTACTCCTCCGGCACAAACGCGCGGATGTCCTCTTCCCTGTCCACAATCAGACGGACCGCGACCGACTGCACGCGCCCGGCGGAAAGCCCGCGGCGAATTTTCTGGGACAGGAACGGGCTCAGCTTGTAGCCCACAAGGCGGTCGAGAATACGGCGCGCCTGCTGCGCGTTTACAAGGTCGATATCAATGCTGCGGGGATGCTCCATCCCGGTGGAGATTCCCGTTTTTGTAATCTCGTTAAAGGTAACTCTGTTTTCAGAGCCGGTGTCAAGGCCGAGAATATAGGCAAGGTGCCAGGAGATCGCCTCCCCTTCGCGGTCGGGGTCCGTCGCCAGATAAACCTGGTCGCTTTTTTCTGCTTTCTGCTTCAGTTCGTCGACCAGCTTTTCCTTTCCTTTGATAATTTCATATTTCGGTTTGAAATCCTTTTTTACATCAACGCTCAAGCGGCTTTCCGGCAGGTCGCGCACATGTCCCATGGACGCGATCACGTCGTAGCCCGAGCCTAAATATTTTTTTATCGTTTTCGCTTTGGCCGGCGATTCTACAATCACGAGTTTCGACACAGTACCACCTCATCTTTAATAATCTTCTGCAAAACAAACACTGGTTTTTATCATACCATAAATGCTCGGGTCAGGAAACATCTTATTGAGATTTCTTCCATAAATTTAAATACTGTTAAAGCCTGCCGGGCAGCCGGCAAGTTTTAACAACATTCAGTCCGGGAGGCTGTAGCGCCGCCCGGAACGGGAGCGGATTTTGTCCGCCAGTTCCAGTTCCGTCACCGCGGTGAGCAGCCTTGGCGCCGGAATTCCCGTTTTCCGCGCCAGTTCGGAAATGTGAACCGGCGAATCGGAAAGCGCGCGGTATAACGCCGCGGCGTCCTCCGAAAATCCGCCGAGGTCGACCGGGGCTTTTTCCGTCCGGTCCGGCACTTCCGGCTGCGGTGGCTCCAAAAACACCGCGCTGCCGCCGGGGACCGGCCTGTTCCCTACGCCGGAAAAATACGCGGGATATTCCTCCAGGATTTCCGACGCCATGGAAACGGGCTTGGCGCCCGCCTTGATCAAATTGTTGACGCCCTTGGAAACGGGGCTGTAAATCCCGCCGGGGACCGAAAAAACATCCCTGCCCTGTTCCAGCGCGTAGTCGGCCGTGATCAGCGAGCCGCACTTTCCGGCGGCTTCCACCACCAGCGTACCGAGCGAAAGGCCGGAAATGATCCGGTTGCGTACCGGAAAGTTGGAATTGACCGCCGGTGTTCCGGGCGGGTACTCGGAAATCACCGCGCCGTTCAGGGAAACCGCTTCCCGCAGGGAGGCGTTGCCCATCAGGTAATTATAGTCGATTCCGCAGCCGAGCACACAGACGGTTTTTCCGCCCGCCTGCAGCGCGCCCTGATGCGCCGCCGTGTCGATCCCGAGCGCGCCGCCGCTCACCACCACCGCGCCGTTTCGGACAAGCTCAAACGCAAAGCTGCGTGCGGCGGCGCGTCCGGTGACCGTCGCCTTCCGCGTGCCGACGATGGAGATTGCCGGCGTTTTGTGAAAATCCGGAAGCGTTCCCCTGACATAAAGCGCACAGGGCGGGTTGTGAATCTGCCGCAGAAGCTCCGGGTAATGTTCAGATTCCCGCGTGACGACACTCTGGCCGATTTTTTCGCTGTATTCGATCAGCGCCTCCGCGTCCGCCGGGGAATAGGACTCCAGCTTTTCGAGTTCCTTTTGGGTAAAATACCCCTCCAGCCGCCAGCCGCGGATTCCGGCGGAAAAAAAATCCTCCGGCGTGCGGTAATTTTCAAAAATCCGGTTCGGCTTGGAGCTGCCCGCGCCCAGCGCGTGCTGCAGCCAAA
This sequence comes from Clostridiales bacterium, assembly GCA_012517675.1. Taxonomy (GTDB): domain Bacteria; phylum Bacillota; class Clostridia; order Oscillospirales; family Acutalibacteraceae; genus Caproiciproducens. Next base: position 5,543 of record JAAYUL010000034.1, read on the forward strand.
CCCAATATGCGCGTTTATCCACACTCACCGGAATCGCCTCCCCGGTCTTCCCTCATCATTTCCCACATCAATATGGCGGCGGACGCGGAGGCGTTCAGGGACTCCGCCCTGCCCCGCATCGGGATCGTGACCGCTTTCGCGCACGCGGCGACCGCTTCGCCCGTAAGCCCGCTGCCTTCATTCCCCACCGCGATTACCGCCGGCCGGTCAAAGGAAACGCCCGTAATGCTTTCCGCCTCCGCGTCCGGCACGGCGGCCAGGGTAAGAAAACCGGCTTCGTTCAGTTCCCCGGCGGCCCGCGCCATGGAGGGCGCGAAATAAAACGGAAGACGGAACACCGCACCCATGCTGGCGCGCAGAATTTTGGGGGAGTACACGTCGCAGCAGCTTCCCGCAAGAAGAACGCCGCCGAGGCCGAGGGCCTCCGCCGTACGGAGCACCGCGCCGAGGTTCGCCGGATCCTGTATATTCTCGAGCGCGAGGTAATGCCGGTCGCAGACCATGTCCGCCGTCCGGCGCGGCCGGGCATTCATTTCACAGACGCAGAACACGCCCTGCGGCGTTTTCGTTTCGGAAAGGAGAGCCGCCACATGCTCCTCCACTTCATATTCCCGCCGGGCGGCGTTTCGTATTTCCGCCAGATACGCCCCGTATTTTTCCTGGGCCCGCGCGGTATAAAACAGAGTGGGGATCGCGACTTTGCTTTTTGCCGCGTCGCCGCAAAGGCGGGCGCCCTCCGCGAGGAAAAGCCCCTGCTCCCTGCGGAACTCCGCACAGGAGGCAAGGCGCGCCGCGCTGCGGATGATTTCATTTTTCCGGCTGGTAATCCGTTCGGCCATGTTCCGTTCTCTCCATATAAAATTTGCGCCCGGTTGCATTCCGGGCGCAATTACAGCTTTTTACAGAGCTGCCTTTGCTTTTTCGACAAGGCTCTTGAAAGCAGCCTCGTCGGCGACAGCGATTTCCGCAAGCATCTTGCGGTTCAGCACAATGCCGGCTTTTTTCAGTCCGTTCATGAAAACGGAGTAGCTGACATCGTTCGCGCGGCAGGCGGCGGAAATGCGGGTGATCCACAGGCGGCGGAAATCCCTCTTTCTCGCCTTGCGGCCGATAAACGCATAGTTGCCGGATTTCATAACGGCCTGTTTGGCCATTTTAAAATGTTTGCTCTTGGAACCCCAGTAGCCCTTTGCAAGCTTTAAAGTCTTTTTTCTTCTTTTGCGTGTCATCAACGCGCCTTTAATACGTGCCATTCTATATACCTCCAGAAATGGTTGTTATTTTAATCCGCGGCCGGTTCTTATTTGTAAGGGATCAGTCTTTTCACCTGCGCCACATTGGTTTTGTCGGCGACAGATGTTTTGCGGAGCCCTCTCTTGCGTTTGGTGGTCTTCTTATTCAGAATGTGGGATTTATTGGCATGGGCACGGATGACCTTTCCGTTTTTTGACAGCTTGAAGCGCTTTTTCGCGCCGGAGTGAGTCTTGATTTTGGGCATGATATTGTCCTCCTTAATATGAATGGTTATTTAGCGGGTTTGGATGCAAGGAACATCAGCATATTGCGTCCCTCCAGCTTGGCCGGCTTTTCCACATTCGCAATTTCGCTGAGCGCCTCGGCGAAATTTCTCATGATGGAGTAGCCCTGCTCGGGATGCCCCATTTCACGCCCGCGGAAACGGATGGACGCCTTGACTTTGTCCCCATCCTTTAAAAAGCGGGTTGCATGGCCGACTTTTGTGTTGAAGTCATGCGTGTCGATATTGAGCGACAGACGGATTTCCTTAATGTCGACAATGCGCTGATTTTTTCTGGCTTCCTTTTCGCGCTTTGCCTGTTCAAACCGGTATTTTCCGTAATCGATGATCTTGCATACAGGCGGCTTCGCCTGCGGCGCAATTTTTACAAGGTCAAGGTTTTGTTCAAACGCTTTCTGTAAAGCCTGCGCGGCGGGCATAATGCCGAGCTGAGAGCCGTCGGAACCGACGACACGCACTTCTTTGTCACGAATTTCCTCGTTAATCTGCAGTTCCTTGTTGCTAATGGTTAAGCACCTCCAAAACACGTCGTTAATGAATAATAAAGCGCGGGCAGAATTCCGCCCGCGCGCCAATACCGTCACACCGCTCTTTCACAGAGCCGCTTTTTCGTATTGACCCGTGGCGGACGTTACCCCACAGGTGTGAACACAAGTGTTCCGCTTTGTTTTACGTGTAAAATTTTATCAGCATTTTTCGCGATTGTCAAGCTTTAATTTTGAATCTGCATATTCAGATAGAAGGAATACAGCAGGCATTCTTTCACGGGGAGGCCGGTGCACTGCTCCAGAGCCATGCGGTAAAGGGAAAGCTGGCCGCGGTAGCGTTCCCACAGCTCCGACGAATCCGCCGCCCGGTCCGTTTTATAATCCACGATCACAAGGCCGCCGTCCTCCTCAAACGCACAGTCCACGGCCCCCTGAAGCACGACGGGCTGTTCCCGCATGCTCCCGGTGAGCTCCGGCTTGATCTCCCCAGCCGGAATCTCCACCGTAAAGCGGTATTCCCGCATGACGTTTTGCGCGGAAAGGATCCTCCGCGCAATTTTGCTGGCAAAAAAAGCGCGGACGCGGCCGATGTCGACCGCCTCACCCTGTTCCGGCGTGATGAATTTCTGTTCCACCAGCCTTTGCAGCTCCTGTTCCGGACTGCCTGCGGCCTTTTTGTAATCGGCAAACTGCAGATAGGCGTGCAGCGCGGTCCCGCGCTCCGCCGGGGTCATCCCCTTCCTTCCGAGGAACGCGGGGCGCGAGGAGGCGGCGTACTGCGGGGCGAATTTGCGGGAGGCCAGGTCGGAAGCCGCAACCTTCGCCTGAACGCCGCGCAGGGCTTCATACGGGTAAACATAATCGACGCGCGCCGCAATCTCTTTCATCAGGCCGGGGTCCGGCGCAGCGGTCTCGCGCGGCACGGTATTTTCCGGCTCCGCTCCCCCGGCGGGCGGGTACACCACGCGGATGCCCCACTCCTTTTCCGCCGGAACGGTAATGCCGGGCAGCGCGCCCGCCATGTCGCGCAGGGCCGCGCCGCTCGGGTGGCGCAGCGCGCAGAGCAGCAGCCAGTCGGAGATGCTGGAGGCACTGCGCACCACATAGGGCGCGACGCGCGGCTCCTCCGTCAGACCCGCGGCAAGGCGGCCCAGCGTTTTCCGGGCGTCCCCGACCGTGGTGATCATGATCAGCTTTTCCTTTGCGCGGGTCATGGCAACGTAGAGCACCCGCAGCTCCTCGCTCATTTCGCCGCGCTCCAGCTCGAGCGCGACGGCCTCGCGCGGCATGGTGGTGTACCGGAAAAGGCCGGAACGGTCCCGGAGCTTCAGCCCCAGCCCGAGCTCCGGGTGCAGCAGCACGTCGCTCCGCTCCTTATTGAACCGGCGGGAGCACCCCGCCAGAATGCAGACGGGGAACTCCAGCCCTTTGGAGCGGTGGATGCTCATGATTTTCACCACGTTGGCGGACTCGCTGATGGTGGACGCGGCGGCAAGGTCGGAACGGTTCTTTTGCAAACGGTCGATAAACCGGATAAACCCCGACAAGCCGTTGTAGCCGGAGGCTTCGTATTTTTTTGCGTACTCCAGCAGCAGACGGAGGTTGGCAAGCCGGAGCTCGCCGTTCGGCATGGCCTGCGCCAGATTCAGAAACCCGGTTTTCTGGTAGACCAGATTCAGGAGCCGGTCGGACGGCATTGTCGCGGCAAGCACGCGGAATTCCTCCATATCGTCCAGAAGCTCCCCGGCGCGCGCGTTTCCCTGTTTCGCGGCGTTTGAAACGGCAAGGTAAAGGGAACCGCTGCGGGACGGCCCCCGGATTTCCGCCAGATCGTCCGGCGTAAAGCCGTAAAGCGGGCTCATCATGACGGAGAGCAGGGGGATGTCCTGCATGGGGTTGTCGATGACCCGCAGCAGGGAGACCGCAACGCCGACCTCCGCGGCGGCAAAGAACCCGCCGGCCGTGTCCGCCCACGCGGGAACGCCGAGCGCGGTGAGCTCCCGGGCATATTCGGGCGCGTATTTGTTGGCGCTGCGCAGCAGGATGCAGATATCGCGGCAGGCGACCGGCCGCTGCGCGCCGTTTTCCGTCACGGTTTCCCCCGATGTGATCAGCTGATAGACCCGTTCCGCGATGCGGCGGCTTTCCGCCGTGACCATTGTTTCGTCCGTTTCCGAACCGGACAGGTCGATGATGTCCAGCTGCGCGTCGGGCGTGCCGTCCGGCGGATACGTCGCCCCCGCTACAAGCTCCTCCTCCTTTGTATAATCCAGCTCGCCCGTCTGCTCGCTCATGAGCTGGCGGAACACAAAGTTGACCGCGTCCGTCACGCCGGCGCGGCTGCGGAAATTGCGGTCGAGCACAATGCACGCGGGGTATCGGTCTTCCCGCCGGTCGTAATCGGGATACAGCGCCCTGCGGCGCAGAAAGATCTGCGGCATGGCCTGACGGAAGCCGTAAATGCTCTGCTTGACGTCGCCGACCATGAACAGGTTGGCTTCCTTTTGCGAAACCGCGCGGAAGATCATGTCCTGCGCCTCGTTCGTGTCCTGGTATTCGTCCACCATCACTTCGTCAAACTGCGCGGAAAGCTCCCCGGCCTCCGGCGTGCGCTCAAAGCCGTTCTCCGTGTCGCGGACCAGCAGCTTCAGCGCCCAGTGCTCCAAATCGCCGAAATCGGCGGCGCGCCGGTCCGCCTTCAAAGCGTCGAGCGATTCGCCGAAGCGGACCACAAGCTCAAACAGCTTCACCACAAGCGGGGAAATCCGCGCAATGTCCCGCGCGCACTCTTCCTCGCTCGCCGCGAACAGCTCCGCCAGCTTTTTGACCGTCGCCTGCACTTCCCTGCGCGAGGCGGAAAGCTTGTTTTTCACCGGGTCGTCCGCGTAGCCGCGCAGGGGTTTGAGCCGCGGGAAGGCAAAGGCGCCCGCCCGGGCGGAAATCCGATCCCACTGGCCCGAGCGCACGGTTTCCCTTAGCGACTCAAGCCCGGCAAGGTCGGCGGAAAAGCCGCCGGAATACGCCTTTTCGATCGCTTCCTCCCCCCGCATGAGCGACAGGGAATTCTGCGTGAGCGCAATGCAGTAGTCCAGCGCGTCCGCCGCGAAAGCAAGCACGGTTTGTCCCCACACGGTTTGCGGCGGCGGCACCGCCTGCGAATACATGGCCGATTTTTCCGCGAGCCAACGCCTGGGGAAGGGATGGGAACGCACAAAATCGTACAGGCGGTTCACCGTTTGGATCAGCCGGTCATCGTCCCTGCCGGAAGAAAACGCCTCCACCAGATCGGTAAAAGCGGGGTCGGCCTGCGCGTAAAATTCCTCGAGCACGGCGGCCGCCGCCTCGCCGCGAAGCAGCTCCATTTCGTTGTCGTCCAGAATCCGGAAATCCGGCGAAACGCCGAGCTTATAAAAATTCTCCCGGATCAGGTCGCCGCAGAAGCTGTGGATGGTGCTGATATGCGCGCGGGCCAGAAGCACCTGCTGGCGCTGCAGCCGCACGTTGAACGGGTCGGCATCGAGCAGCTTTGAAATTTCCGCCGCGATTCTTCCGCTCATTTCGGCCGCCGCCGCTTTGGTAAAGGTAACGACCAGCAGGCGGTCGGCGTCCGTCGGATGAACCGGGTCGGTAATGCGTTCGATGACGCGCTGCACCAGCACCGCGGTCTTGCCGGAGCCCGCCGCGGCGGAGACCAGAAGCGTGCCGCCCCGGGCGGAAATCGCGTCCCGCTGCCCGGGGGTCCAGTTCCGTTTGCTCACTGCCCGCCGCCTCCTTCCTTCATCAGTTCCCGCATCAGTTCTTCCCTGTCCCACTTTGCCGTTTCCCGCACTGGGTCGTCCTGCTCATGGCCGCAAACGGCGGCGTAGGGGCACCACGCGCAGGCGTCGTAATCGCCGGAAAGCGGGACCGCGGCGACGTTTCCGCCGTGCAGCTCGCGCGCCATGGCGGAAACGAGGCCCCTGATGTGCCGCATCACCCCCGCGAGCTCCTCCTGCGTCGCCACATGGTCGCGGCGGGCGGCTTTTCCGTCCTTCAGCGCCACCGGCAGATATTTTCCCTCTCCCTTTTGCTCCATAGCCGAAATGATCTCCGGGTCGTCCAGCACAAGGCCGTCCATGCGCAGCTTTTTTTCCGCCGCCTCCCGCAGCTTTTCGGGCGCGGTCCCGCGCCCCGCGGAAACGGAGGGACGGTTCGCCGGCATGTAAAGCACGCCCGCGGGCCGCAGTGCCCCGTAGCGTTCCGCGCCGTTCTGAACAAGCGCTGCCAGGTAGATCAGCATCTGCATGTTGATGCCGTAGATCACGTCGCTCAGGCGGAATTCCTTATGGCCGGTCTTGTAATCGACGACGCGCACATAACGGACGCCGTTCCGTGTCATCAGGTCGACGCGGTCGATCTTTCCGTCGATCTCCACCTCGCCGCCGTCCGGCAGGAGAATCCGGAGCGGCGGAATCCCCCCCGCGCCGATGGCAAGCTCAAAGTCCTCCGGGCAAAACTCGCTCTGCGCAAGCTCCCGCGCGATGTGCAGAGCGATCACCTGCGCGGAGTCGGCGACACGGGTAAACAGGTAAACAAACCGGGGCGTTTTTCCGCCCGTGCCGCCCAGCTTTGATTCTATGTAACAATTCAGGAGCTTTCCGATTTCGCGGCGCAGCTCCTCCGGTTCCATACTTAATATGGCTTCGCCGCCAAGATTGCGGAACAGCTTTTCCAGCAGGAAGTGAATCAGGCTGCCGTATTCCAGCGCGTCCATTTCCGCAGCCCGGCGCTCTTTGACATTCAGGCCGTACCGACAGAAATATTGAAAACGGCAGAGAAAATACTTTTCGATCTGCGTGGCGGAAACGCGCAGGCCGGAGCCGAAAAGCATGCCCGCCTTTTCCCTGCTTTCAAAAGCGGCGGGCCGTTTTTCCGCGGCGCGGCCGACCGCCCGCAGGCGGTGCGTTTCGCCGCGTTCCTCAAAAAAGCGCTTCAGCGTGGCGGAAAGCACGGTGGGCCGGTTCCACTGCTGCGCCATCAGCTCAAAGGCAGGCTCTTCCGCGTTCGCAAACCACGCCTGCGGAAGAAGCAGCTCGTTCAGCACCGGAACGTCCTTCAGGACGGCCAGAGCTTCCGACGGAATGGAGGACGGCGAATTCGCCTCGCCCGACAGCCCCGAAACCGGGTAGCTGATCAACAGCTTCCGGGAGGGCGCGCTCATGGCGGAATAAGCGAGGAAACGCTCCTGCACGGCAACGCCCTCCATGGTGTCGTTCAGCGGGAGCCCGAGGCGGATGAGCTCCCGGCGCTCGCTGTCGCTGAACACGCAGCCGCCGCCCGGCGCAAGCGGAAACGTCCCCTGCACCGCGCCGATGAGAAACACCGCTTTGGGCGCGCTGGTGCGAATCCGGTCCGCACCGCCCACCGTCACCTCGTCCAGCCCCTGCGGGATGCTCGCCATGTTGTTGGCCAGTATGACAAGCCGCAGCAGCTCCGCGTAACGCGTATGGCCGACCTGCCTGCCGCGCAGCACCAGAGCGGTCTGATCCAGAATCCCCATCAGCAGGTCCCACAGGCGCAGCTGGCGGTCGGCAAGCTCCGGCTCGCCGCAGGCGGAAAGCCGGGCGGCCAGCGTTTTCAGATGCTCCGCCGCGCGCACCTCCTGCAAAAGGCCGAACACGGCGGAGGCCATTCCCTCCCCGTCGGCCTCTTTCAGCCGGGCGGCAAAGCGGACGAGAGGCGCGGAGACCGCTTCGCGCAGCTCGTTGATTTCCTTCAGGCGCTGTTCGTCCGCCCCGGTCATCGTCTCGGAAAATCCCTGAGGGTGTTCCGTCCAGGGCTCCTTCCATTTTTTGCCCGATATGTTCCAAATAAAAACATAGTTTTCCAGTCTGGAGATCGCTTCCGTATCCAGCCCCGCCAACCCGGTTTTCAGGTAGGAAAAGACGGCGTCGGAATTAAAGCCCGTCCGCACCACGCGGAACGCGGCCAGCACGAGCCGCATGAGCGGCTCCGCGTCGATGGCTTGCGGCTTGTCCATAAAGTAAGGAATCCGCCATCGTTCCAGCGCGGGGTCCAAAATGCCGCGGTATTCCTCCGGCAGTCGGGCGATCACCGCGATATCGCGGTAGCGGTAATTTTCCTCCATCACCAGATGGCGGATGGAGGCCGCAACGAAAGCGGCCTCGTCGTAAGCGTTCTTCGCCTCGTAAACGACAACGTCCCCGTCCGCCGGCACCTTTTCGCTCCGCTCAAACCGGAACGCACCCGCTTCCAGCGCTTTCAGGGCCGGGCTTTCAAAGCGGCGGCCGCCCGGAAGGACCTGAGGCGCCGCTACCGCAACGCCGTTGCGCCGCGCCAGGCGGGTCAGATTCTTCGCCGTGCGGCACACCAGCGAAAACAGGCCCATCCCGTGCTCCGGGTCGTCCAGCCGGTCGGCGCACAGCGTAACGCAAAGGTCGTCCGCCTGCCGAAGAATCAGGTCCAGAATTCCATATTCCTGCACCGTAAAGCTTTGAAACGAGTCCACGGCGACGGTATAGCCCTGAAAATAAGAGTGCTCCCCCAGCACGTTTTTCAGCCGCGTCAAATCGTCGAGCGGATCGACATAGCTCTGTGCCACCAGCGCGTCATAAGCGGCGAAAATAAGCGACAGCTCCTCCGTTTTCTGCCGGAGCGTTCCGTTCGGCATGGCATTCGCCGCTTTTTCAAGGTCCCCCGGCCCGACTTCGCACATTTTCAGCTCCGCGCAGGCGGAAAGCATCAGCTGAATCAGCTCCGTGCTCTCCGCGTTTTTCCGGTAAAAAACCAGCCGGTCTTTGACCTGCTCCAGTGCGAGGCTCATCAAAATGCCGCGCCCGCCGTCGTCCAGCTTTCTTCCCGCCGCGCCACCGAAACGGCGGAACACGGCATCCGCCAGCCGGGAAAAGCTGGTCACCTCCACCCGCTGCGCGTTTTTCGCGCCCAGAAGACCGAGCATGGCGCGCTCGTTTTCAAAGGAGGATTGTTCCGGCACAATCAGCATCAGTTTTTTTTGCGCGTCCCGCGCCAGGTCTTTGAGCAGGCCGCGCACCGTCTGTGTTTTGCCGCTGCCGGAACGGCCCAAAATAAAACGCAGCATCTTATGCCTCCGTCCATACATGTTTGTACTGATTATAGCATAAATGCCGGCATGCAAAAAGCCCGGCCTCCGGGCCGGGCGGGAGTATGGAAGAACCTTCAGGCGCCGCCGAGTGCTGTTAACTGGCCTGTTCGCCGTCGACCAGCGACTTGATCTTTTCGTACCATTCCAGGGTCAGGAATTTCACCTCGAAATCGCCTTTGCCCTCCACGATCTGCAGCTGGTTCCGGTTGAGCACATCGTTTAGCTCCTCCGGCTTTTCCGCGGCGGGCAGGCACATGGGCGGGAAAATGACGCACCACCAGTTGTGCCCCCGGCCTGAACCGATCGTAATGCGCAGCGCGTCGTACTGCCCCGCCGGCAGCGTTACGGTGTCGTACTGCCGCGTGGTAAAGTACATGTTGGTCAGTTCCACATCAACCGAATAACGGTACCCCTGCTTTTTCACTTCGTCCTCCGCCGCGGCTTTGATCTGCGGCAGCCTGGCTTTCACCTGATCCTCCGCCTGGGATTTATCGGTTATGTTGTCGAGCATTCCGGCGCTTACCTTCAGAACGCGGTCGCGCACCTTCAGCTTTAAAGCCTGGTCCTTGTCCGAATCGGAATTGGCCAGCACATGCAGGCGCAGCACCCGGTTCGGAATATCCTCGCAGCTTGCGGCAAACCCGGTAAAGGAAAACAGGACCGTCAGAATCAGCGCAAGGCAGAGCGATTTTTCAAACAGCTTCATAAATGTATCCCCTTTTGTATGATTTTGCAAAGGGATTATTGCCGGGGGAAACAAAGTTTATTCATTGATAATACCTGTCTTTTGGTATATAATTGTTTTCAACGCAAAGAATAACATAATTTACGGGGATGCTGAAATGTCTGATCTGACCTATATGATAAAAAAGAGCTTTTCCGCGGGCAACGGAGACCTGCCCTCCCTGCTGAGCGTGCTGGGGATCGGTCTGGCGGTTTTTCTGGTTTTTTATTTTCTGTTTTTTCGTAAAAATAAAATTTTCAAAAATATCCTGCTTGCGGTTCTTTTCATGTATCTCGCCGTTGTCGCTTCCATGACCGTCTCCTTTTCGCCGCCCTCGCTCTGGCGGGTCAGCCCCAAATCCACCGCCTGGGTCATCTCCAATATCGCCTGGGTTCCGTTTGAATCCGCGCGGAACATTTTTCACAATGCGGAGGTTTCCAACAACATGCGGGAGTTTTTGCGGGTCATCGGCGGAAATTTTGTCCTGCTGATGCCGCTCGGCATTCTGGTTCCGCTCATCAACCCCCGCTTTCGCCTCGGCAGGATGTTCCTGCTCTCCCTTTTTGTCCCGATCCTGATTGAAGGGCTGCAGCTGCTGGACAACATTCTGACGGGCGCGGTGGTGCGCAGCGTGGAAGTGGAGGATGTGCTGCTCAACGCGGCGGGCTGTTTCCTCGCCTATCTGATTTTCGCGGGTCTGCGAGGGATTTTCCGGCCGAAAT
>JAAYUL010000035.1 GCA_012517675.1 Clostridiales bacterium
CCATCCGCAATTTTCTCTGCCGGGCGCAGGGCTGGCCCATTGAGCGGCTGGAGGACGTGCCGTGGGGCGACAATACCGCGCTGAGTGTCGTCGATTTTGATTCGTTTGGAAACAGCAAGGTCGTTTTGATGAACGACGCCTCCCATCTTTCGCCGGAAACCTCCGGGTTTCAGCGGCAGAAATGGTGGAAAGCCTCGGAAAACCGGCCTGCGGAGGGAAAAACATGAAAATACTTGCGGTTGACCTTGGCCTTGCGCGCACCGGCCTCGCCGTGTGCGACGAAAACGAGCTTCTGGCCTCGCCGGCCGGGGTGATTGCCGAATGGGACAGGGAACGTTTGGCGCGGACGATCGCGGAGCGGGCGAAAGCGGACGCGGCCGGTCTGATCGTGGTCGGCCTTCCCCGCAACATGGACGGAACCGAAGGGGAAAGCGCCCTGCGCGCGCGGGATTTCGCGGCGCTTTTACGGGAAATGGTTTCCGTTCCCGTGGAAATGCGCGACGAGCGCGGCACGACGATCACGGCGCACGGGTATTTGAACAAAACCAATACGAGGGGCAAAAAACGAAAGGCCGTGGTGGACGCCGTTGCGGCGACCATCATCCTTCAGGATTTTCTCGATTACCGCCGCAATCAGCGTAAAACATGACATGATATTTCGGGTTCCGCTGCGCATAATAGCTGCGGCGGGACTTTTTATTTTTGCAACCACCCGCCCGCCGGACTGCTGGTGCGGGCGCCGGCGCAGAAACATCGCGCACGGAAATGGCGGAAAGAATAATGTCGAAGGCGAGTCTATATTTTGAGGTGGAGCATCTGAACGGCAAGCATGGGGCGGCTGAAATCAAGCGCCTGCTGAACACGCTGCCGGGCGTTCTGTCGGTCAGCGTGAACAGGGAAAACGGGCGTGTTGCCGTGGATTACGACACGACCGGCACCACCCGCGGCCGGATTCGCAGGCAGCTGGATGAAATGGGGCTTTCCGTTTCCGAAGAACAGTTGGAAAATCATGTGATGTAGGAGGATGTTATGCCGAAAGACAGCCAGCCGGACAACAAAACGGACAGAATGAAAAAGGCCAAAGGCCAGACGCCGCTCACACGGGAAAATCAGAACCAGAACCGAAATGCGAAAAAGCAGTCGGTCGGTCACGACGATGTTTGAACGGAGGCGATCGCAATGGCAAAAGCGGGCATGAGGCGGCCGGACCCGAAAGAACCGCACGGAACGGAGAGCAACCATATCTCCCGCTTCCCGAAAAATAAAGTGCGGCCGGTTCCCGCGCTTCAGGGGAAGGCGAAATCCGCCGGAGAAAAAGCCCCGCCGATGTGAACACACCCCGCAGCGCGGTGCCGCGCTGCGGGGTGTGTTCTGGTGAGGGGGAATGCGGAATCACAGGCTCCGGAATATTGAATTCCATTTTTGAATTTGTTATAATCGGAACTGCGGATATGCATCAATAAGGAGCCTGCTTATGGAATGTTATCGGATCAAGGACGAAATTCTGGCCGGAGCGGAAAAGCCGGAGGAAAACGGGGTCTGCCTCTGCACTGTGGAAGAACTCCGCATGCTGGGCTGCCGCTTTTCGCCGCAGACGGTGGAGGAATGCTGCCGCCCCGGTTCCGCCAGGCTGGAGTCCTACGAGGGCTATGATTTTATTCTTTTGAACGCGGTAATCGATGGGCACCCGCCGTCGCTTTACCGGGTCGGCCTGTATGTGACGGCGCGGCAGCTGTTCTTTGTGTGCGGCCGCCCCTGCAGGGCGGTGCGCGAAACTCTGGACTATTTTCGGAGCACAAAGACCGCGAACCTGAACCTGTCCCGGATTCTCCATGCTTTTTTTCTCGCGCTGACCGCCGACGATTCCCGGAGGCTGGAGCGCTTTGAAGAAGAAGTTTCCGCGATGGAAGAGCGCATTATGGAAAACATGGAGGGGGATTACACCCGCGAAATTTTTGTCATGCGGAAACGGCTGATGTTTTATAAAAAGTATTACGAGCAGCTGCTCGACGTGGCGGAGGGAATTGAAGAAAATTCCAACGGGCTGCTTTCCGTCGGCGCGCTGCGCAGCTTCCGGATTTTCACCGGGCGCGTCGACCGCCTGAACCGCAGCGTGCTGAACCTGCGCGATTATATCACGCAGGTGCGCGAAGCGTACCAGTCGCAGGTCGACATTAAGCTGAATGAAATCATGAAGCTGTTCACCGTTGTCACGGCCATTTTTCTTCCGCTGACTTTGCTGGTCGGCTGGTATGGAATGAATTTCCGCAACATGCCCGAGCTTTCCTGGCCGTACGGCTACGCCATGGCGATTCTTATTTCCGTTGTTTTTATCTTCGCTTCCGTCGTGTATTTTCGAAAGAAAAAAATACTATAAAAAAACCGCGCATGCGTCGAAAGCATGCGCGGCCTCTGCGGTGCCGGTTATTTCACTTCGATCTGGCGGGTCGGCGGAACGGTGCTCTGCTTTTTGGGCATTTCCAGTTCCAAAACGCCCTTTTCATAGCTGGCGGTGATTTTATCCGCTTCCACATCGGAAATATCAAAGCTTCTGCTCACCGAGCCGTACCGCCTCTCTCTGCGGACGAAGTCCTTCTTGTCTTCGTTCACTTCTTCCTTGTGTTCGGCGTTCAGGGTAAGAACATCGCCGTTTATGTCAATGTGGATATCCTCCTTGTTGAAACCGGGCATATCGGCTTTGAGAACGAATTTATCGCCTTTGTCGAGAATATCCGTGCGGCAGGGGAAAATATCTTTATCCCAGTCGCCGAAAAAGCCCTGCGCCATCTTCTCAAACGGATCGAACAAACCCTTGCTTCTTTGTTCAAACGGAATCAAATCAAACATCATCAAAACCTCCACTTTTTCATTTGTTTGTTGTTCGGGAGCTCAACTCCTTTTAACAATTTTAAGTATAGAAAACAATCGTGAAGGATTTGTTAAATAAATTAGAATAAATTGTTAATTTTAGCACTCAAATTACGAGAGTGCTAAAACCGCGTGAGCCGCCCGGCCGCGCGGGATTCCCCTGCGGAGCGTCCCTTTCCCTGCACTGGGCGCATTTTCATAGAATGTTCTTATTCAAAAATCGAAAAAAACGGGAGGTAATCTTATGTCTGACGTTCCAACCCCGCACAACGAAGCGAAAATCGGAGAAATCGCAAAAACGGTTTTAATGCCCGGCGACCCGCTGCGCGCCAAGTTTATTGCGGAAACCTACCTGGAAAAGCCGGTCTGCGTCAACACCGTGCGCAACATGCTCGGTTACACCGGGACCTGCCAGGGGAGGCCGGTGTCCGTCATGGGCGGAGGAATGGGGATCCCCTCCGTCGGGATTTACACGTATGAGCTGTTCCATTTTTACGGAGTGGAAAATATCATCCGCGTCGGCTCGGCGGGCGGCATTGCGGACGGCGTCCATGTGCGCGACCTGATTGTCGCGATGGGCGCCTGCACCGATTCCAACTACGCCGCCCAGTACGGCCTGCCCGGCACGTTCGCGCCGATTGCGAGCTACGGCCTGCTGGAGCGCGCCGTGAAGGCCGCGGAGAGCTTAAACGTCAAAACGGTGGTCGGCAACGTGGTTTCCAGCGACGTTTTTTACAGCGACAATCAGGACGCGCTTGCCTCCTGGAAGAAGATGGGGGTCCTTGCGGTGGAAATGGAGGCGGCGGCGCTTTATATGAACGCGGCCCGCGCGGGTAAAAACGCCCTTTGCCTTCTCACCGTTTCGGACTGCCCGTTCACCGGCGAAGCGCTTTCCGCGCAGGAGCGGCAGACCGGCTTTACGCAGATGATGGAAGTCGCGCTGGCACTTTCATGACGAATATGAACAACACATCACGGGAGGCTCCTATGAACCATCAGGAAATATTGAGCAAGGTCGACCATACGCTGCTTGCGCCGACCGCCACATGGGCGGAAATCCGGCGTCTGTGCGACGACGCGGTGCAGTACAAGACCGCGTCGGTCTGCATTCCCGCCTCTTATGTCAAGCGCGCCAAAGAGTATGTCGGAGATCGAATGGCGGTCTGCACGGTGGTGGGGTTCCCGAACGGCTACTCCACCACCGCGGCGAAGGTGTTTGAAACGCAGGATGCGCTGCGCGGCGGCGCGGATGAAATCGACATGGTGATCAACCTCGGGTATCTCAAAGACGGCCGCTACGACCTTGAGCTGGAGGAAATCCGGCGGATCAAACAGGACTGCGGCGGCCATGTTCTGAAAGTGATCGTGGAAACCTGCCTGCTGACGCGGGAGGAAAAGATCAGAATGTGCGAAACGGTCACGGCGTCCGGCGCGGATTATATCAAGACCTCCACCGGGTTTTCCACGGCGGGCGCGACCTTTGACGATGTGGCGCTGTTTGCGGCGCATGTCGGCCCCCATGTGAAAATCAAAGCCGCGGGCGGCATCTCCACGCTGCGGGACGCGGAAACATTCCTTTCGCTCGGGGCTTCCCGGCTGGGCACGAGCCGGATCATCAAACTGATGAAGCAGGAAGAAGCGGGCCGCAATGAAAAGCATGAATCGATCGGGGAAGGTGTTTGAAATGGATGAAAGCCGTCTGGTGCGGGAGGCCGCCGCGGCGCGTGAAGCGGCTTACGCGCCGTATTCCGGGTTCAGCGTGGGCGCCGCGCTCCTTACGAAAAGCGGAAAGGTCTACCGGGGATGCAACATCGAAAACGCGACCTACTCGCCCACCAACTGCGCGGAGCGGACCGCGTTTTTCAAGGCGGTCAGCGAAGGGGAGCGCGATTTTGAAGCGATCGCGGTCGTCGGCGGGAAAAGCGGGGAACCGTTTTCCGATTATTGCCCGCCCTGCGGCGTGTGCCGCCAGGTCATGATGGAATTCTGCGACCCGGGGCGCTTCCGCATTCTTCTGGCGAAAAACGCGGAGGAATGGAAAGCTTTCACGCTTGCGGAAATTCTGCCGATGGGCTTTGGCAGGGATCAGCTGGAAAAGGGGCGTTCCGAATGAGGATGTACGACATCATCGCCAAAAAGCGCGACGGCGGGGAGCTGACGCCGGAGGAGCTCCGGTTTTTCATCGACGGCTACGTCGGGGGGCGGATTCCGGACTATCAGGCTTCCGCGCTGATGATGGCGATTTATTTCAGGGGCATGACGGAAGGGGAAACCGCCGCGCTGACCATGCGCATGGCGGAATCCGGCGAAATGGTGGATTTGTCCTCCATCGACGGCGTGAAGGTGGACAAGCACAGCACCGGCGGGGTGGGGGACAAAACAACGCTGGTCATTTCCCCGATCGCGGCGTCGCTCGGCGTCCGGGTCGCCAAAATGAGCGGAAGGGGGCTGGGCCATACCGGCGGTACCGTGGATAAAATGGAGTCGATTCCCGGCCTGCGGACTTCGCTGGACCGGAAAACCTTTTTCGAGATCGTGCGGAAGGTGGGCGTCTGCGTCATCGGCCAGTCGGGCAACCTCGTTCCGGCGGACAAAAAGCTGTACGCCCTGCGGGATGTGACGGCCACGGTGGAGAGCATCCCGCTCATTGCCACCAGCATTATGAGCAAAAAAATAGCCGCCGGCTCCGACCGCATCCTGCTGGATGTCAAGACCGGAAGCGGGGCGTTTATGAAAACGGTGGAGGATTCCGTCCGTCTCGCGCGGGCGATGGTCTCCATCGGCGAACGGGTGGGCCGCAGGACGGTCGCGCTGATTACCGACATGGACCGGCCGCTCGGCCGGGCGGTGGGAAACGCGCTGGAAATCTGCGAGGTGTGCGAAACACTCAAAGGGCGCGGTCCGTCGGACCTGACCGCCGTCTGCGTCGAGCTCGCCGCCAGCATGCTTTGTCTGGCCGGCAAGGGGGAGCTTGATGCGTGCAGGGCGATGGCAATACGGCAGATCGCAAACGGAGAAGCGTTTGCCAAGCTGAAGGAAATGGTTGCCGCGCAGGGCGGTGACACCTCGGTTCTGGACGACAATACGAAATTCCCGCGGGCCAAAGTGACGCGCGAGGTTCTGGCGCGGGAGGAAGGCTTTTTGTATGCCGTGGATACGGAGCAGGTCGGAATCGCTTCTGTGGAGCTTGGCGCGGGCAGGGAGAAAAAAGAGGACGCCGTCGATTTCAGCGCGGGAATTCTGCTGCGGAAAAAGGTCGGCGACCGGGTCAAACGCGGCGAACCCATGGCAACGCTCTGTTCCGCCTCCGAAGAGCGCTGCAAGCAGGCGGAACAAATTCTGGAGCGGGCGGTCGTCATTCAAAGCAACCGGCCGGATGCGGTTCCCGCGGTTCACGCGCGCGTGACAAAAGACGGCGTGGAGTATTATGAATAAAAAAAGCGCCGCCCCGCCGTTTCAAACGGAGGGGCGGCGCTGCGGGAAACAGGATGTTTCATGGAAAAAGGCTCCGGCAGTTCCGCCGGAGCCTTTTTGAAAAACAAGAGAGCAGATTACTGGAGGAGCTTGAGAACGTTCTGCGGCTGAGTGTTGGCCTGGGCGAGCATGGACTGTGCAGCCTGAGAAAGAATGTTGTTCTTTGTCATCTCCATCATTTCCTTCGCCATGTCAACGTCGCGGATGCGGCTCTCAGCGGATGTCAGGTTCTCGCTGGTCACGCCGAGGTTGTTCACGGTGTGTTCCAGTCTGTTCTGCAGCGCGCCGAGGTCGGCTCTCGTGCCGGAAACCTGGTTGATCGCGTTGTCAATGGTTGC
>JAAYUL010000036.1 GCA_012517675.1 Clostridiales bacterium
CGCCGCAATATGCTTCACAATGGAAAGGCCGAGCCCCGTCCCGCCGATTTCGCGCGAACGGCTGGTGTCCACGCTGTAAAAGCGCTCAAACAGGCGTTCAAAGTGTTCCGGCGCAATGCCGATTCCCGTGTCCTTCACACGGATCAGCACGGTTTGGCGCTGTTTCTGCGCGGTCACCGAGACACTGCCGCCCGGCTTGTTGTATTTGATCCCGTTTTCGATCAGGTTGCAGAACAGCTGCTGAAGGCGCATGGGGGAGCAGGCGACGTACAGGCTTGGGTCCGCTTCCAGCGAAAGCGCGATCCCGTTTTTCGCGGCGACCGGGGCCAGGCGTTCCGCGCACTGGTTCAGTTCGTCCCTGACGCTGCAGCGGCACACAGAGGGGTCCTCCTTTGCGTTTTCAATCTGCGAAAGCACAAGGCAGTCGTCGATCAGCCGGTGCAGGCGCTCCGCCTCAATGTCCAGTACATCGTAAAAATACCGGCGTGTCTCCTCGTCGCGGTCGGCGCTTTTCAGCAGCTCAATGCTGCCGCGGATGGAAGTGAGCGGCGTTTTCAGCTCATGCGTCACATTGGCCACAAATTCACTGCGAACCTGCTCCAGCCTGCGCATGCGCGTGACGTCCGTGATCACCGCGAGCGCGGAGGGGGCGGGGCCGCTGATGGGGGAAACATACACCATGAAACGCTTGTCGTTCTGCGCGCTGACCACCTCCTCCCTTTTGTTCGCGGAGGAGGCAAGCGTTCTTGCCATCAAACCGGCAATCTGGCTGATCAGAAGGCTCCCTTCAAAGCGGTTTCCGACCTTCAGCGTCGGTTTTTCCAAAAGCCGGCGCGCGCTCTGGTTCAGGAACAGAATTTCATTGTTCCGGCCCACGGCAAGGACTCCGTCCGCCATGCCCTGCAGCAGCCCCTCCAGCTGGTTCTGCTTGCTGGTCAGCTCTGCGACGGCGTTTTCGGTGTTTTCGGCCATGCTGTTGAAGGAGCGCGCCAGCTCCCCGATTTCGTCGCGGTATTCGCCCTTTACCCTGCCGGAATAATCGCCGCCCGCAATCTGGCGAGCCGCTTCCGTCAGCAGGCGGAGCGGTTCGGTCATGCGGAACACAAGGATTGCGGTCAGCGCGCACACGAGCGTGATGCCCAGCGCCATGCCGAGGGCCGCGATCATCCAGAGTCTGTTGATCACCGTGTCAAGGTCGGCGGTGGGCAGGGCCGCGCGGATAAAATAGCGGCCGGGAACATAAAGCGCCTCATAATAAAAGCGCTCTCCCACGCTGGCGCTCGTGCGCATATCGTACCCCCTGCCGCTTTTCAGGGCCTGCTGTATTTCGGGACGGCCCAGGTGGTTCTGGTTGATTTCCTCGGACACGCTGTCGCCGATCACCTTTCCGTTCAGGTCGATGATGCTGATGCGCATTTGCAGCCCGGCATCGGCAAGCTGCTTGCTCACCGCCGTCGCCGCGGCGTCGGGGTCTTCCCGTATCTGCACCGTTTCCGTGGAAAGAATGCTGAGCGCGGTGTCCAGCCGCTTGGTGAATTCGTCTTTATACTGCTGCTGCACGCGCAGCGCGAAAAAGAAAAAAGCCGCGACAAATCCCAATGAAATGATCGCGGCGTTGAAAATCATCAGTTTCTTCTTCATGGCTGTCTCCCGTTAACCGTCGATTGTTTCCGCAAACCGATACCCCACGCCCCGCACGGTCTGGATATAGGAGGGCGATTCGGGATTATCTTCGATTTTCTGGCGCAGGTAGCGCACATGAACGTCCACCGTGCGCGTGTCGCCGAAATATTCCACACCCCAGACCTTGTCGAGAAGGGTGTCGCGTGTTAAAACCTTGCCGCTGTTTTTCATCAGCATGGCCAGCAGGTCGAATTCCTTTGCCGTAAGCTCCACCGGGTTTCCGCCCTTTTTGACCATGTGACGGCTGATGTCAACCGTAAGGCCGCCGCTTTCAAGCACCCGTTCTTCCGCGAACTCCTGCCGCTGTGTTCGCCGCAGGACCGCCTTCACCCGGGCGCAGAGCTCTTTTACGCTGAAGGGCTTCACAATGTAGTCGTCCGCCCAGATTTCCAGCCCAAGCACACGGTCCATTTCCTCCCCGCGCGCCGTCAGCATCAAAACGGGGATCATGCGGGTGGAGGGGTCCTCGCGCAAAGAGCGGCAGACGGCGAGTCCGTCGGGCTGCGGCATCATCCAGTCGAGCACAACGGCGTCCGGAATCCGCTGCTTTACCGCGCCGAGCAGCTGTGCGCCGTCGGGGAACTCCGCGGTTTCAAATCCGCTGTCCTTCAGGGCGAAAGCAACCAGACGCCGGATATTCATCTCGTCGTCCGCAATATAGATCAGCGCCATCTGAAATCCTCCGTTATTCCTTCGAGTTCAGGTCGGGGTGAACGCCGGTTTCCATATAGATGACCCATTCCGCAATATTCGTCGCGTGGTCTCCCATGCGCTCAACATATTTTGAAATGAACAGAAGGTCGACCTCGCGCATCACGTTCTGCGGCGCCTGCGTAATAATGCCGCAGACCTCCAGAATCACCTTGGAAAACATTCCGTCCACATAATCGTCGCTTTTACAGACTTCTCTGGCGGCTTCCACGTCGCGGCTCAGAAAAACGTCCATCGCTTTGCGGAACATCTCTCGCGCGGCTTCCATCATCTGCACCACGTGGGCAATGGCAAGGCTGTTGCTGTTGAGCTCGCCGATGGTCAGGATTTCACAGATATCCGCGCACTGGTCCGCCTCGCGCTCAATGTCCGTCAGAATTTTCAGGCAGGCCGCGATCACGCGCAGGTCGCTTGCAATGGGCTGCTGGCGGGCGATCAGGTTCATGCAGATCTGCTCGATCTTATGCTCCATCTGGTCGATTTCGTTATCGCTGCCCGCAACCTCCGCGGCCTGTTCCAAATCCATGTTGTGAAGCGCGGAAATCGTTTCCTCGATGCGCTGGCAAACCATTTCGCCCATTTCCGTCATCTGTTCTATCAGGGCCGCAAGCTCGCGGTCAAATAATTTTCTCGGCATCTTTTCTCCTCCTTGATGTTTACTATATGCATTATGTCTCAGGATCATACCAACCCCTTTGTCATCCGAAGCGGCCGGTAATGTAACGTTCCGTGCGTTCGTCCTTCGGGTTGTTGAACATGGAGAGGGTGTCGCTGAACTCCACCACCTCGCCCAGCAGAAAGAACGCGGTCCGGTCGGCGATGCGGGCCGCCTGCTGCATGTTGTGCGTCACGATAATGACCGTGTATTTGTCCCGAAGGTCGTCCATCAGGTCCTCGATTTTCAAGGTGGAGATCGGGTCGAGCGCGCTGGTCGGTTCATCCATCAGAATGACATCCGGTTCCACGGCGAGCGCGCGGGCAATGCAAAGGCGCTGCTGCTGCCCGCCGGACAGGCCGAGCGCCGATTTTTTCAGGCGGTCCTTTACCTCGTCCCAAAGCGCGGAACTCCGCAGCGACTGCTCCACGATCTCGTCGAGCTTCTGCTTGCTTTTGATGCCGTGGACACGCGGGCCGTAGGCAATGTTGTCATAAAGCGTCATGGGGAACGGGTTCGGCTTTTGGAACACCATGCCCGCGCGCCTGCGCAGCAGGGTGACGTCGGTGCGGGGGTCGTAAATATCCTCGCCGTCAATGGTGACCAGACCGGTGATTTTGCAGTTTTCCACCATGTCGTTCATGCGGTTGATCGTTTTGAGGCAGGTGGATTTTCCGCAGCCGGACGGCCCGATAAACGCCGTGACCTGATTGGCCGGGATTTCCAGGTTCACGCCTTTGAGCGCGTGGAATTCGCCGTAATATAAGTTTAAATCCTGTATGGAGATTTTTGTGTCCATATCGTTATCCTTTCCTGAATGTTCTGGAGAGCAGTCCGGCAAGCCGGTTAAGCAAAAACACAAGCACCAGCAGCACCGCCGCGGTCGCGTAGGCAATGTTCATCGCGTCGGGGGAATTCGCCTCGCGCGCGGTCTGGTACAAATGGAGCGTAAGAGTGCGGCCGCTGGCGAAAATCTGCTCCCAAAACCCCTTCGGCATATTATAGGACAGGCCGGAGGTAAACAGGAGCGCGGCGCTTTCGCCGACAATGCGGCCCATGGCGAGCACGACCGCCGTCAGCACGCCGGGCATGGCGCACGGCAGCACAATGCCGAGCACGACGCGCAGCTTGCCCGCGCCGAGCGCCATGGCGCCTTCCTTGTAAGAGCCGGGCACCGCCAGAAGCGACTCCTCGGTCGTGCGGATGACCGTGGGCAGAATGCAGATGGCCATGGTCAGGCAGCCCGCCAGAATGGAGGTTTGCAGGCGGAACAGGATGCAGAACACCGTGTAGCCGAACAGGCCGAAGATAATGGAAGGAATTCCCGACAGAATTTCGGTGGTAAAGCGGATCGCTTTGACCAGCCGCCCCTGCTTCGCGTACTGGGTCAGGTAAATGGCGGAGGATATGCCCACCGGAGCGGAAATCAGCAGGGTAATCACCACAATATACATGGTGTTGATGATCATGGGAAGGATTCCCTTCCACTCGTCGTTTGTTTCGGAATAGGGGGTGGAGATAAACTTCCACGTGATGTAAGGGATTCCGTTGAACAGAATATAACCGATAATCCCCAGAAGGGTGACGACGCAGACGGCCGCCGCCGCGTTGATCAGAAATTTGAGCGCCGTGTCCTTCGGCCTGCGGTGTTTTACGTAAAGTGAGCTACTCGGCATCCATCTGCACCCCTCTCTTTGAAATGTAGGTGAAGCTGACGTTCACGATCATGATGAACACAAACAGCACAAGGCCGATGGCAAACAGCGCCTGCCGGTGCAGCCCGGAAGCGTAGCTCATTTCCATGGCGATTCCGGTGGTCAGGAACCGGACCGTTCCCAGAAGCGACGGCATGTTCGCCACGTTGCCCGCCACCATGATCACCGCCATGGTTTCGCCGATGGCACGACCCACGCCGAGGATAACGCCCGCCAGAATACCGGAACGCGCCGCCGGAATCACCACCTTGAAAATCGTGATGGTCGGCGTCGCCCCCAGCGCGAGCGAGGCTTCGCGGTAGGACTGCGGCACCGCGCGGAGCGATGTTTCGGAAACATTGACAATGGTCGGCAAAACCATAATGGCCAGAATGATTACGGCGGCCAGCAGGCTGTCGCCGATGGTGTGATCCCGGAAGGGCGGAAAATCCCGGATGGCCGGAACGATCACCAGCATGCCGAAAAAGCCGTAGACGACGGAAGGAATTCCGGCGAGCAGCTCAACGGCGGGGTGCACCAGCTTTGCCAGCCGGGGCCGTGCCGTTTCCGCAAGGAAGACCGAGGTCAAAATCCCGATCGGCACCCCGATCACAATGGCGCCGACCGTGCCCGCGATCGAGGAAAGGATCAGCGGAAGGATTCCAAACTGCTGCGCGTCCGCGTTCCATGTGGCTCCGAACAGAAAATTGCCGAGGCCGATCTGGAGGATGGCGGGGGCGCCCGCTGCGAAAATGTAAATCGTGATGATCAGCACCGAGCCGACGGAGACGCAGGAAAAGACAAGGAACATGGATTCCGCGAGCTTTTCGGTTCCCCTTACCCAAAGGGAAAGGACTGAGCAGAAAATTCCGCCGAGCAGGATGTAAATATACGGCCACAGGTAGTCCACGGAAATTTCGCTGATGTTCAGTTGGGTGACCGCTTCCTGAATCGCGGAAGCGCTCATCAGCACGATCAGGGGCGTCATGCCGGAAATCACGAAAGCCGTGCCGGCCGCCACCGGTTTATTGAAAACAATCAGAAGAACTCCCGCCACGGCGAGCACAACCCCCGCGATGACCGCGATCCGGGTCAGAAGCGGAACCGCCACAAGGCCGGTCAGCTCCGGCCCGCGCACCACGAATCCTTTCACCGTTGCGAGCTGAAACGCGCTGACCGTATAAACCGTATTTTTAAAAACGAAGGTGATATAGGGAAGGAAGAAGCATACAACGGAAATGAGGCCTGCCATTGCTGCCAGGCCTTTCTTTCCGTTTTGTATTTTGGACTCTTTTTTTTCGCGTTCCGCGCTTGTTATTATTCCGTTCATTTTACAGATATCAACCCGGCTTTCTTAATCACCGCCTGACCTTCCGAGGATTTGATAAATTCAAACCACGCCTTGATCAGGTCGCTGTCGGTGCCCTTCTTGTAAATTTCAATAAACGGCCGCTGCGCTTTATATGTTTTGTTGACAATATTTTCTTCGGTCGGCTGTATGCTGTCCACGTTGACCGCCTTGATGCTGTTGTTGACGGAGTCGAGGGAAACGTAGCCGATCGCGCCCGGGTCGCTGCTGACCTTTGTCACCACTTCGCCGGTGGAGGAAAGCTCCGCCGCGTATTTGGCCTTCTTTTCCACCTTGAAGATGGACTCAAAGCCGTCGCGCGTTCCGCTGGCCGCTTCACGGCCCAGCACGGTGATCTTCTGATCCGCGCCGCCGACATCCTTCCAGTTTGTGACCGCGCCGGTAAAAATTTTGGCGATCTGGTCGCTGGTCAGGTTGTCGACCTTATTGTCCTTGTTGACCGCGATGGCGATGCCGTCGATGGCGATCTGCACGATGGTGTAGTCATCCGGATTTTCCTCCGACTTCATGTTTCGGGAAAGGTCGCCGATCAGCGCCGTTCCCGCGCTGACCGCCTTGGCCGCGTCGCCGGAGCCTGTGCCGCTCTTTTCCACGGTGACATTCGGGTACTTGGCGGAAAACGCTTCGCCGAGCGCCTGGCAGACCTTTGCCATGGAGGTGGAGCCGTTCAGCGTGAGCTTGCCGCTCAGGTTGGCTTCTCCGGCGGAGGTTTGTGCGGCCCCGGAAGCCTGGGAAGGATTGGAGGTCACTCCCTCGACCGCGGAGCTGCAGCCCGCGAACGCGAATGCCGAACATAAAATCGCCGCGGATAAAATTGAACTGACAATTCGTTTCATTCTGTTTTGTCCCCCTGTAATTGATGTTTGTTTTTGTTACAGGTTACAGTGTAAGCGGCCAATGTTAAATTCATGTTAAATGTAGTTTAGATTGTACTTAAACAAAATATGCATGGTTTTAGCAGAAAAGAAAGAATCTCATCTTTTATTGGCAAAAATCTCCGGCCTTCCGTGCTGGAAACGCCGCAATCCAAACCGGTAAAAGGTTCCTTCCACTTCTTCGGCAGAATCCCGTAGAACCCGAATCCGATCCAATACCCCAGCGTGTTGAGGATCACATCGTCAATGTCGACCGTCCGGTACGGGGCGCCGTAAAGGACCCAGCCGTAAATCCCCTGAAACGCTTCAATGAAAACAGCCATCCCGACCGCAATCAAAAGGTTCCTCCCTTTTTTGCGTTTGCCGACGACCTGCAATAAAATACCAAGCGGAAAAAACAGGATGATGTTCCCGAAAATTTGAAGAAAAATTTGTTTTGGTACCTGAAGATTCGTTTGAATGGTTTGGACAATGGAACGGAACGGAACAAAGTTTACCGTATTATACCGGTAGTGCCCGGCTAAGTCGCTGCTGACCGGAATGGGAAACAGCGTAACCGAGGCCACCAGCGTCAGGTACACAATCAGCAGCGCCCAAATAAAATTTTGCGCCCGGGGATTTTTTTGACAAAGCACATGACTTCCCAAATCAGAACCAGAAGAAAGCCAAGCAGATACGCCGCAGTTTCATTCAGTAAAGACATTTTGAGCCATCCTTTTCAGAGAGATTGAGAAAACTTGCTCCCTGTTGTTTATCTATTTCTTTGTCTGTGCAGCCGAAACCATTTCATCATGCTTTATGAGGACAAGCTTTTTTTCAATGATTTAATATTACATCATAAAATATTCATATGTCAATAAACAGGCCGGCATAAAATCTGTAATTCTTTGCGAATATGAAACATCATTCTGTTTGTTTTTTTACAGGATGATTCCGGTAAAACACTCGTTTTCGACTCGTTCAAACTGCTGTTCCTCTGTTTTTCCGCCGCGTTACAATAGTAAAAAAGCGCAGACCGCTTTTCTACAGCCTGCGCTTGAACTTCATTCTTTATTCGGTTGTCAAAAGAAAATCGCAGCTTCCGCTGATCTGATAGCTGCCCGTCCCGGCGGGGATAAAGACGCTGTCGCCCTTTGTCAGCTCCATGCATTCGCCGCCCTGATAAAGCTGCCCTTCGCCGGAAAGGACCAGAATGGAGTGAAAGCTTTCGGCTCCGGCGTTCAGGTCCATCTTTCCGTTGAGCTCCACGCGGTGCACCGTAAAGTACGGGCAGGACGCCAGAAGCGTGCGGGTGCAGTCGCCGACTTTTTCCGGCTCGCCCTGCGGACGCGCGGAACGCGTCGGGTGCTCCAGCTTGGTCACGTCGAGCGCTTTCTGCACATGCAGCTCGCGCGGCTTTCCGTCTGTCCCAAGGCGGCCGTAATCGTAAACGCGGTAGGTGGAATTGGAATTCTGCTGAATTTCGGCAACCAGGATGCCCGCGCCGATCGCGTGCAGCGTTCCCGATTCGATCATGTACACGTCGCCGGGGTGGACCTCCACCTCGTTCAGGACTTCCAGAAGCGTATTGTTTTTAATCCGCTCTTCAAACTCCGATTTCGGGATCGGCTCCTTGAATCCGTAATAGAGCGTCGCGCCCGGCTCGTTTTCCACCACGTACCACATTTCGGTTTTTCCGTATTCATGCTCGTGGCGCTGCGCGTAGTCGTTGTCCGGATGCACCTGAATCGACAGGCGGTTCTTCGCGTCGATCAGTTTGACAAGCACAGGGAACTGCTCGAATTTTTCGCAGTGCGTCCCCAGCACTTCCTTGCCGGCCTGCTTGATATAATCCGGCAGGGAAACGCCCGCGTATTCGCCCGTGGCGATGACGGAGCTTCCGTCTTTATGGCAGGAAAGCATCCAGCTTTCCGCCACCCGCTCCGCATCACATTTTTGCCCGTAATCCGTTCTCAGTTTTGTTCCGCCCCAAATGTAATCTTTACAGGGAGCGGCAAGTTTCATTGGTTTCATTTTTATCGCCCCTTTTTTTTTATCATACTATAATTATTCGATTCGTGCAAGCAAACAATCAAAAAAAAGGCAGGGGGCTCCTTTTGTGAAAAACAGAGAATTTCACTTTTTTCTTTACTTTAGCGTGCTAATATAGTAAAATATACTTGTTTCAATAAAATTTGCAATATTTTAAGGGGTATTAAAATATGAAAAAGATCATTTCCGTGGTCCTGGCGGCGGCGCTTGCCGCGTCTTTCGCCGGGTGCGGGCTTGTCAGCTCCGCAAAATCCGCCGCCTCGCCTTCCTCCGGAAGCGCGGCTTCCTCGGGCGGGGACCAGTCCTGGGAAAAGGTGCAGAAAGCCGGAAAACTGGTGCTCGGTCTGGACGACGCTTTTCCGCCCATGGGCTATGTGGACACCAAAACCGGCGAACTGGTCGGCTTTGACCTTGACGTTGCGAAGGAAGCCTGCAAGCGCCTGAACATCGAGCTGAAAACACAGCCGATCGACTGGAACAATAAAACCGCCGAGCTGAACAATGGCAACATCGACTGCCTTTGGAACGGCTTCAGCAAAACCGCAGAGCGCGAAAAAGAGTTCAGCCTGAGCATTCCCTACATGAAAAACAACCAGATCATCCTGATAAAAACCGGCGCCGCCTACACCGGCCTTTCCAGCCTGACGGGAAAAACCATCGGTGTGCAGAGCGATTCTTCCGCGGAATCGGCCCTGAACGAAAACACAGCCTTTAAAAAGACGCTGAAAAGCGTGGTGCAGATCGACGACTATTCCAAAGCCGTGCTGGAGCTGCAAAACGGCACGATCGACGCGATCGCCATCGACGAGGTCGTCGCCCGCTTCTATTTGACCAACAACCCCGGCGCCTATAAAATCCTGAAGGAAAAGGACGGCAAGGATTCCTCCCTTGCGACGGAGGACTATGTCGTCGGGTTCCGCAAGGCGGACAACGCGCTGAAGGAAAAAATCGAAGGCGCGCTCAGGGAAATGGCGAAGGACGGGACGCTTGCTCAAATTTCCACCAAATGGTTCGGGGAGGACGTGACCACCGTCGGCAAATAAAAGCCTTGCTTTTCTTTCAAAACTCCTGTATGATAGCGGAGTTCCGTGCAATTTTCCGCATGGAGCCGGACACAGTCCGGCTCCATCTTTTCACGTTACCGAATACTCTGATTGAGAGGTGTGCGAGATGAATTATCAGGTGCTGATCACCCAGATGCTGCAGGCCACGCTGATGTCGCTGCAAATTTTCTTTGTCACGCTGATTTTTTCACTTCCGCTGGGAATGCTGGTCGCAACGGGGAGAATGTCCAAATACAAAATCATCCACCTGCCGGTTCGGTTTTACATCCTGATCATGCGCGGCACCCCGCTGATGCTGCAGCTTCTGTTTATTTTTTACGGATTCAAACCGATTTTCGGCATACAGCTGGACCGCGTGCTCGCGGCGGAGGTTGCCTTCGTCCTGAATTACGCGGCCTATTTCGCGGAAATTTTCCGCGGCGGCATCGAAGGAATTCCGCGCGGGCAGTATGAAGCGGCGAAGGTGCTCGGTTTTACAAGGAGCCAGACCTTTTTCCGCATTATCCTTCCGCAGGTGGTCAAGCATATCATTCCGCCCATGGGCAATGAGTTCATCACGCTGGTCAAAGATACCTCGCTCGCACAGGTAATCGGCGTGGTGGAGCTGCTGAAGGTGACGTCGAACTGGGTTTCCTCGGCGGTCAACATGACGCCGTTTGCCATTGCCGGGCTGTTTTACCTGATCATGAACGGCATTGTGACGCGCTGCTTTACAATCGCGGAAAACCGCCTGGGCTATTACCGTTAGGAGGCCAAGCATGCAGATTTTATCGGCTAAAAACATTCACAAAAGCTTCGATGGGACCGACGTGCTCCGGGGAATTTCCCTGAGCGTGACAAAAGGGCAGGTGCTTGCGGTCATCGGGCCTTCCGGTTCGGGAAAAAGCACGCTGCTGCGCTGTATTACCCAGCTGGATACCATCGATTCCGGCGAAATCAGCATTTGCGGCGAGCTTTTGGTCAGCAGCGGCGCGGACGGAACCGCGCAGTACACCGACCGCGCGGCCTGTGTGAAGATCGGCCTGCACATCGGGCTTGTGTTTCAGAACTTTAATCTGTTCCCTCATTTTTCCGTTCTGCGCAACATTACGGAAGCGCCGGTCCGCGTGCTGAAGCGCTCCGGCAAAGTGGCGGAGGCTTCGGCGCGGGAACTGCTCAAAAAAATGAACCTTTCCGACAAAGCGGACGCTTATCCCTGCCAGCTTTCGGGCGGGCAGCAGCAGCGCGTTTCCATTGCGCGCGCGCTTGCCATGAATCCGGACATCCTGTTTTTCGACGAACCCACCAGCGCGCTCGACCCGGAGCTGACGGGCGAAATTTTAAAGGTGATCCGGGAGCTTGCGGCGGAGCACATGACGATGGTGGTTGTCACGCATGAAATGAAGTTTGCGCGCGACGTTGCCGATCAGGTGATTTTTATGGACAACGGCGTGATTGTGGAGCAGGGCAGCCCGGAGCAGCTGTTCGACAATACCAAAAACGAGCGCACCCGGGCGTTCCTCTCGCGCTTTAACGAAGCGTGAAAACATCGGCCTCAGGGCCTGATGCGGGAGCGCCGCTCCGTGCGGCCTTGTCCCGGCGGCGGAACATTACATTGCCGGGTTGTCGTCATCCTCGCCTTCCTTTGGGGTCAAGCCCCATGGCTTTGGCCGGTCGGAATGCGGGCTTTGCCGCGTGTTTTCCTGCTCCCCGGCGCCTTTGCCCGAGGAATACGTGTTCTTTTTTTTATTTTCCAATGGATCCATCTCCTTTCCGCAATAGTTTGTCCAGCGGATTTTTATTTATTTTGTATTTTATCTTCACTTTTCAGGTGCGGATGTTGTACAATAAAGTCCGTTGCATCAGAAAACGGGAAGCTTTGACGGAGGGAAAAATGTCCAGACTGGAAAATCCGAAAATACCGGAACAATTGGAACGAACAGGCGATTTCAGCGCTCTGCTGCGCCAGGCGCAGCGGGAGGAATCCGCGCTGCGGAATTTTTGCTTTTCTCACGCCGGCCTTCTTTCCGAAAAAACCGAATCCGCCGATTTCCGCGGATGTGTGTTTGAAAACTGCCGTTTGACCGGCTGCCTGTTTTCCAACGCTTATTTTTCGGATGCGGTTTTTAAAAGCTGCGATCTGTCCAATTCCGATTTTTCCCGCAGCGTGTTCCGCAGGGTTCGCTTTGAAAACTGCAAGGCGGTGGGCGCCGTGTTTTCCGAATCCGTCTGGGAACATGCGGAAATCAGAGGAAGTCATTTTCAAATGGCGAACCTGCCTTCCTCGGTGCTGAAAAACGTGCGGCTGCACGACAGCGATTTTTCCGGCTGCGGCTTTCAGCAATGCAGGTTCAAGGAACTGTGCTTGGAATCCTGCCGCCTGATTCGGGCGGACTTTCTGCATACGCCGCTTTGCGGAGTGGACTTTACCGACTGCGAGATTGACGGGATCGTGCTTTCCGGCGAAGAGCTGCGCGGCGCGGTGGTCACGCCGGTGCAGGCCTGCGATCTTGCCCGGTATCTGGGTCTGATCGTCCGCTGACGGAGAAAAAAGACGGAAACAATCCCGCTCCGGCGTTTTTCGCGGGAGCGGGACGTTTTGTAAAAGGAAGGAACAGGAGGACTGCAAAATGCTGGATGAATTTTCAAGGACCCGGCTGCTGCTGGGGGAGCAAGCCATGGAGAAGCTGAAAAATGCGGCGGTCGCGGTGTTCGGCGTCGGCGGCGTCGGCTCCTATTGCGCGGAGGCGCTTGCGCGCGGCGGCGTCGGCACGCTTGTGCTGTTTGACAACGACAGGGTCTGTCCGAGCAACATCAACCGCCAGCTGATCGCCACCCGGAAAACCGTCGGCAGGAAAAAGGTGGAGGACATGCGGGAGAGGATCCTTGAAATCAACCCCGATGCCGGGGACGTCACGCACGATTGCTTTTATGCGGCGGAAAACGCGGATGCGTTTGATCTGTCCCATTTTACTTATATTGTCGACGCCATTGACACGGTGTCCTCCAAACTGGAGCTGATTCTGCGCGCGGAAAAGGCGGGCGTGCCGATCATCAGCTGCATGGGCGCGGGAAACAAGCTGGACCCGACCCGCTTTGAGGTCGCGGACATTTACAGCACCAGCGTCTGTCCCCTTGCGAGGGTGATGCGGCGGGAGCTGAAGGCGCGCGGCGTAAAAAAGCTGAAGGTGGTCTATTCCAGGGAACCCGCCGCCGTGCCCGCCGGAATCGCGGGCGCCGAAAGCCCGCAGGGCGAGGACCGGCCGGGCGCAGGGCGCAGGTCCGTTCCCGGCAGCGTTTCCTTTGTCCCGCCGGTCGCCGGGCTGATTTTGGCCGGCGAAGCCATCAAGGACATCGCGGGCGTCTCTGCCGGGGAAAAAATGGAGTCGTAAAACAAAACGGGAAGCCCGGAAAACACGGTTCAGCGTTTTTCGGGCTTCCCTTGCGTCTGTTTCAGAAAATGAACGTCTCAATGGCGCTGCGAGCCAGGGGAACGGGTCCTTATTCCAGGTTCAGCTTTTTGCGGAGCAGCCATTCCGTCAGGAAGTAAAATATCGCGCCGAATACGGCCGTATAGAGAAGCATGACCAGCAGTCCAAGCTGAACCGCTCTCATCTGTTCCCAAGCGCCGGCGGTGGTCAGGTACTCCATGTAGTTGTCAAAGCCGCTGAAAAAGACGGTCATCAAAATGGAAACAACGATCTGCTGCACCATGCCGAATCCGAAATAAGCGCCCAGACCGGCCAGCAGCTTGTGCTTGGAGCTCAGGTTGCCGACGGTGATCGCCGCATAGATGTTGGTGATGGAAGCCAGCAGGGCGACTGCGACGAACAGAATGCATTCCAAAATAATCAGATAAGCGCCCGGGCCGAGTTGGTTCAAAGTGGAGCCGATATCTTCAAAAAACCGTCTGGTTTTATACAGGGTGCTTTGGTCCAGCGCCAGAATGAAAATGGAAATTGCAGACATGATGAAACTGGCCAGGCACCAGACGGCGGAAACAATCATTTTGCAGTCGATGTGGGTGTGGGTTTTGACCGGAAGGGTAAAGGAAAGATAGCCTTCGTCCGTGAGCAGGTTTTTGTTGAAGCGCTGAATGGTCACGATCAGCGTCATCACGCTGATTCCCGCGATGATTACCACAAATCCAACCATGGCGATTACCTGTGGAATTCGCAGATAATCGGCGTTTATGGTGATGAAAATCTTGTTCAACAGCGCGAATGCGATCAAAAGCGCATACATCGGCAGGAAAGTCCGGCCGGTGGCCTTGAATTCATATTTTAAAAGTTTCCCTAACATCTGAATACCTCCCTGAAGAGAGCGTCCACGCTCTTGTTTTCCTTTTCGCGGATGTCGTCCACCGTAGAGGTCAGAACAATGCTGCCCTGATTGATAAAGATGACCTCGTCCAGAACCTTTTCCACGTCCGCGATCAGGTGGGTGGAAATGATGATGGTCGCGTTTTCGCTGTAGTTGCTGATGATGGTGTCGAGAATATAGTCCCGCGCCGCGGGGTCCACGCCGCCGATCGGTTCGTCCAGCAGGTAAAGCTCCGCTTCACGGCTCATGACCAGAATCAGCTGGACCTTTTCCTTGGTGCCCTTGCTCATGGTCTTCAGCCGCTGGGTGGGGTTTACGCCGAGGCGCTGGAGCATGTCGTAGGCTTTGTGGCGGTTGAAATTCTCATAAAAATCGCTGAAGAAATCGATCATGTTGTTGACCGTCATCCAGTCGTTCAGGTACGTGCGCTCCGGCAGGTATGACACGATTTTTTTGGTTTCAACGCCCGGCTCCATGCCGTTGATCAGAATCTGGCCGCTCGATGGGGTAATCAGCCCGTTGGCCAGCTTGATGATGGTGGTTTTGCCGCTGCCGTTCGGGCCGAGCAGCCCGATGATCCGGCCCTTCGGAACCGCAAGATTCACGGTGTTCAATGCCAGACAGTTCGGGTAAAACTTTACCAGATTGCGGCATTCCAAAATGTTCTCCATTGTTATTGATCCTCCTCTGCCGAATGATTGATCAGTGAAATTATCTGTTCGCGGTTATAGCCAAGATGATTCATGCTTGCCATGAAGGTATTTACCAAATCCATGGCAAGGTTCTGTTTTGTCTGCATAATTCGCTCCACATCCTCCGTTACAAATCTGCCGCTTGTGCGCTGAGAATAAAGCAGCCCTTCCGTTTCCAGCTGCGCAAGCGCGCGCTGCATGGTGTTCGGGTTTACCGAGGCTTCTCCCGCCATGTCGCGAACGGACGGCAGCTTGGAGCCCGCAGGGTAAATGCCGGAAACAATCATCAGTTCAATCTGTTCAATCAGCTGCGAATATATTGGTCGGTCGGATTTCAGGTTCCAGCCCATCGTATCACCTCCAGTTTGTTATTGTACTATTATCTTAATACAATAATATAATCAATCGGGCTTGTTGTCAATAGAAATTTTGTCAATCGCGAAAATTTTCAGGAAAGGCCGAAAGCTCAGTTGACTTCCTGCCTGCGGAACATGAAAAGGCCCAGAACCGTAAATACGGCAATGTGCGCCAGCGCGACCCAGACGGAGTTTATCAGCTGATTTTGGGCAATTGCGCCGATGCGGTCTGTCTGATTGGCCAGAAGGTAGGCGTCGGCCTTTGAAAACACGGGATTGACCAGGCCGAGCAGCTTGCTCAGGAATACCGGGACGAACAGGCAGCCGAGATACGCGAACGTGAAGAGCGCGTTGCGCTTGAAAAACGCGGCCAGAAGCGTTGCCAGAATCACGGATGCCACATAGATCAAAAATGCGGTGCCGATCCGCACGGCGTAGTTGGAAAGCACCGGATACAGGTCATTGTTCTGCGGCTGGAGCAGAAGGAAGGCGCTTGCGAAATAGGCGAAAAGCGTTACGGACGCGACCGCGACCATGACCAGAATGGTGCTGACGCTTTTTCCCAAAAAGAGCTGTGCCCTTGAAAACCCGAAGGAAACGGTGTTTTTCAGCGTGTGCTCTTTGTTTTCCTCCGCCGTAATCACGTCGGCGAACATGGAAAGGAAAAACAGGGGAATTGTCAGAAAGTTGACGGTCAGCTCAAAGGTTGCTTCCAGAGGCGCTTTCTGGGACGCGAGAATCGCGTTAAAAAGGATCGCCATGCCTGCCAGACAGGCCATCATCACATAAAGGTACGTTCTGTGAAAGGATTTGTATAAATCCGCGTTAATTATTTTCATCATGATGCATTCCTCCAACCAGCTCAATAAAGTATTCTTCCAGGTTCAGGCCGCTCTGCCGCACTTCCGAAACCGGAATATGGTTTTTCACCAGCGTGTTCACGACCTTTTCCGGCGCTTCCAGATATTCGTCCAGATAAATGGCGTTGCTGTCCGAAACATGCAGGTGGGTGCAGTTCAGTTCGCGCTTTAAAACGTTCACGGCCTTTTCGGTGTCGCCGGTCTTCACTTTCAGGCTCCGCTTGCATTTTTGCTTCAGCCCGGCGGCGGAAATAGTTTCGATCAGACGGCCGCCGTTGATGAAACCGTAGGTGGTGGCAATTTGTGAAAGCTCGCTCAGAATATGGCTGGAAATCAGGATCGTGGCACCGTGTTCGCGGTTCAGGCGCAGGATCATTTCGCGGAATTCCGCCATTCCCATCGGGTCAAGGCCGTTGATCGGTTCGTCCAGAATCAGGAGGTCCGGGCTGCTCATAATCGCGAGCGCAAGGCCGAGGCGCTGCTTCATGCCGAGCGAAAAGCTTTTGAATTTCTTTTTGCCCGTGTCGGTCAGGCCGACGAATTCAAGAGATTTCCGGATGCAGCGCGGATTGCGGATGCCCCGCTGGATGCGGTAGTATTCCAGGTTTTTTTCCGCGGAAAGGTAGGGAAGAAACGACGGCGTTTCAATAATGCATCCGGTGCGGGCACGGGCGCTGTTCAGGCCTGCCGGGCTGTTTTTTTCAAAAAGCGCGATCTCGCCGGCGTCCGGCAGGGAAAGGCCGCTTACCATTTTGAGCAGGGTGGTTTTTCCCGCCCCGTTTTTGCCGACAAGGCCGTAAATCTCGCCTTTCGTTACCTGGATGCTCATGCTGTCAACAGCGGTAAAGCTGCCGTATTTTTTAGTCAGGTTTTCTGTTTTCAGGATTGTTTCACTCAAGCTTCTTATCCTCCGATTGTGTTGTTGTATTAGTGTACTAAGAACTTAATACAATAATACACCTTGCCGCGGATTTGTCAAGCCTGTTTTTATAAAAAAATAGAAATTATTTTTATGCCGGGAAACAGAAGATATAAAAACAGCCCCTCCGGAAAGGAAGGGCTGAATGGATCGAATTAAAAATGAGCTTTTGTGTGTTGTAGCGGCAGATGCATTTACATTTGATACGCATAAAAGCATACAAATTAATAAAATAGCAGAAAACTTTTCGTAAATTTGAACCTTTATAACAGCCTCCTATTGTTTTAAAAATGTTGTTATTTTTTCTGAATTTGCGACTCCTTCTACTCGATTAATCTCTTTATTGTTTTGATAACAAATCAATAGTGGAAGTTTGGAGATGTTTCTACTAGTGACCAAGGTGCTATGAATCATCTCATTAGTAAGGTCAACATAATAGAATTTAACATTTGGGTTTTCTAGCAGTGCTTCCTGATAAGTGCTTTCCATTAGGTTGCAATAGATACAATTTTTAGAGCTGAATAATACAAAATATTTCTGAGAAATTGGAATTTCTCATGTTACAGATGATAAATTCTCTAATGAAATATTTGTGAATCTTACACTTTTTACTTTCCAAAGAATTATATTAGCTGTAATTAATAATATTAATAATATAATTGCCATAATTTTAATTTTTTTATTAAAAAAAGGAATATTAATACCATGTCTGTGTTTCATATAAATTGCAATAAAAGTATAAATAGCTGTGAATACAAGAAAGGGAATGAATATATAAAAAAGTATTGCCCATGACCAAGGTTTGTTCCTAAAGAATAAGAAAAGTGTACTTAAAATAGACGCGCTTAACCCAACAAAAGGCTGAAAAGATGCAAACTTAACAATCTCCTGCAATAGGTTATTATTTTGATTTTCTCTTTCTGTTGAATTTTCCATTTTTTATCACCACCTATATGTATTTAGAATGGGCATTGCAAATGATTGCAGACAAAATCGTGCTTGACGGTATTCTCGACTGCGTGTCGGATGAAACCAGTCGAAGGGTTTTAAAAAAACAGAGCTTAAGCCTCATCTGAAGGAAGAATGATGCATTCCCAAAGGGCAGGATGCCGCGTTTGCTTCCGTATTGAAATAATCCCCTCTCTTTAAAAAGAATATAATAAAAAATACATCTTTTCCTAACTCATACAAATATTGTATACAAATTTGTTACAATATAGCATATATGCCTAATTTATACATCTATATTAACACGATAGAATTATAAAATCAAGGATTCCACTTATAATTATGATTAAAAAATTGCAACTCGTTCCTCAGGGAAAGGCAGACCCGAGCGGCCGGATTTCCCGGGAAATCCGATGAGGGTCCGCTGTTCATTGTGAAGAGAAAGAATTTAAAAATAACGCGAATCGAGAAAAAAACCGGCCAAACCCGGCTTTAAAAAAAGCAATTTTTTTTTGAAGAATTTACAAAAACCGCTTGCGGCAGGGGAAAAACAGTGGTATAATGTTTATGTTAAAAAATTAACATTCAAAGGAAGGGATTGACGCGAATGGAAATTACGATTTGCATCGGCAGCTCCTGTCATCTGAAGGGCTCGCGCGATGTCATCCGGATTCTGGAGCGGCTGGTCGCGCAGAATCACCTGGAAAACAGCGTTACGCTCAAAGGCTCGTTCTGTATGGGGGAATGTGCGAAAGACGGCGTATGCGTCCGTGTGGACGACGAATTGTTTCACGTTACCCCTGCGGAAACGGAATCTTTTTTTAACTACGAAGTTTTGAAAAGGCTGAAAGGAAAACCGGGAGGAGCGATCGAATGAGTATTATCGGTTTGAAGGCTGCAAACTGCAAAAACTGTTATAAATGCGTGAAGGTCTGTCCGGTCAAGTCCATCCGGGTGTCCAACTCGCAGGCGCAGATCATTGAACGCGACTGTATTCTGTGCGGCACCTGCCTGGAGCAGTGCCCGCAAAACGCAAAAACGTTTACCAGCGACATATCCCTGGCAAAGGAATTTATCCGGCGCGGGGAAAGGGTCGTTCTTTCCGTCGCCCCTTCCTTTTATTCTTCTTTTGCGGTGGACGATGCGAAAAAGCTTGCGGGCGCGGTGAAGGAGCTTGGCTTTTACGCCGTTGCGGAAACCAGCATGGGCGCGGCCTATGTGACGGCGGAATACCACCGGCTGATGCGTGAAAATCAAATGAAAAACATCATTACCACCTGCTGCCCTTCCGTGAACCGCCTGGTGGAGATTTATTATCCTTCCCTGGTCGACCAGATGGCTCCGGTCGTTTCCCCGATGATCGCGCACGCAAGGCTGCTGAAAAAAGCCTACGGCAATCACGTCAGGGTCGTGTTTGCGGGCCCGTGCATTGCGAAAATCGATGAGGCGCGGGACATCCGCCACAATAACGAAGTGGACGCTGTCATTACGTTTGAAGACCTTCAGGACTGGTTCCGCGAACGGAATATTGTGCCGGAGGACGCGGAACCCGCTTCCTTCCTGAACCCAAGCTCCAAAATTCTGCGGATGTACCCGGTCAGCGACGGGGTACTCGCGTCCCTGCGGGCCAAGGGCGACGTTTCGGACTGGCGGCTTTTCAGTGTCAGCGGCTCGAAGGAATGCAGGGATCTGTTTGCGGCCATGGAGCGCGGGGAGCTTTCTCACTGCGTTGTCGAAGTGAACATTTGCAGCGGCGGCTGCGTCAACGGCCCGATTTCCCTGAAGGACGAAATTTCCCGCTTTTCAAGCACGGTCAAGGTGGAAGGATACGCGCAGTTTGACAATGCGGAATTCCCCGATCTTCCCGATACGGTTCCCATGGCGATGCAGTTTGTCGACCGTTCGGAAAAGGAGGATATCCCCGACGAAGCGACGATTCGCGCCATTCTTTCCAAAATCGGAAAGGATTCTCCGGAGCAGGAGCTGAACTGCGGCTCATGCGGCTACCCGACCTGCCGCGACAAGGCGATCGCGGTTTATCAGAACAAGGCGGAGCTGACCATGTGCATGCCGTATATGAAGGAAAGGGCGGAATCGCTTTCCAATTTCGTGCTGACCGAATCGCCGAACATTACGCTGATCGTCGACAGGGACCTGAATATCATCGAATTCAATGTGGCCGCCGAAAAGGCGTTCGGCATTTCCCGCCGGGAGGCACTGCAGAAGAGCCTTTATGAAATCATCGACGCCTCCGATTTTCAGTATGTGTTCGACGACAAACAGTCGATCAACGACAAAAAGGTCGCCTACCGGGAATACGGCATTACCACCATGCAGACCATTGTCTACATAGCGAAGGAAGACATTGCGATGGGCATTTTCAAGGATATTACCCGTGAGGAGCAGACCCTTGAAAACAAGTACCGCCTCCGCGACGAAACGATGGAAATGGCGCAGAAGGTCATTGACAAACAGATGGTGGCCGCACAGCAGATCGCCAGCCTTTTGGGCGAAACCACGGCGGAAACCAAGGTGACGCTGACCAAGCTGAAAAATATGATTGTGTTTGACGGTGATGAACAATGAGTATGCGTGTTGATGCCGCCTACCGCAGCCTGAACAAATACGGCGAGGA
Organism: Clostridiales bacterium; assembly: GCA_012517675.1. GTDB lineage: Bacteria > Bacillota > Clostridia > Oscillospirales > Acutalibacteraceae > Caproiciproducens. Next base: position 20,795 of record JAAYUL010000036.1, read on the forward strand.
ACTGTGCGGCGATAAGGTTCGGATTTCCCGCACGGAGAACTCCACCATTGCCGTTCTTGCGGACGGCCTCGGCAGCGGGGTAAAGGCCAATATCCTTTCCACTCTGACCAGCAGCATCCTCTCCAGCATGCTGGAAGAGGGGGCCGCCATGGAGGAAGCGGTCGAAACCGTGGCAAAGACGCTTCCGGTCTGCAGCGTGCGCCATCTTGCTTATTCCACCTTCAGCGTGGCCCAGGTTTTTGACAGCGGCGAGGTTTCTCTTGTGGAGTTCGACAATCCGCCCTGCATTTTGATTCGCAACGGCCGCCAGGTCGACCTGGAATATTGCTCCGAGGTGAAGGAATGCGCCGGAAAATGTGTGACGGAAAGCCATTTTTCCGTGGAGCCCGGCGATGTTCTGGCGCTGGTCAGCGACGGCGTGATTTACGCAGGTGTTGGTCAGGCGCTGAATTTCGGCTGGAATTACGACAATGTGTCGGCGTGGCTTGCCAAAACGACGCTGAATGAAAAGTCGGCTCCGCGCCTCGCGGTCTCGCTTTCGCAGGCCGTGAATGAGCTGTACCTTGGAAAGCCCGGCGACGACAGCACGGCTCTTGTTCTGCGCATTACGCCGCGCTGCGCGGTCAGCCTGCTTTCCGGCCCGCCCGCGGACAAAAAGGACGACGGAAAAATGGTGCACGATTATATGACCGCGGCGGGCACGCATATCGTCTGCGGCGGCACAAGCGCCAATATGGTCGCGCGGATTCTGCACCGCAGGGTGGAAACCAGCATTCAGTATGAGAACCCCGACATTCCGCCCACCGGGAAAATAGAGGGGATCGACCTCGTCACGGAGGGGGTCCTGACCCTCAGCAAAACGGTGGAAATCATCAAAAAATACCTGTCGAGGGAGACCGACGCCTTTTATTTCCACATGCTCGACGAACTCAACGGCGCTTCCCAAATCGCGAAAATCCTTCTGGAAAACTGCACGGATTTCAACGTGTTTATCGGCAGGGCGATCAATCCCGCCCACCAGAATCCCGGCCTTCCGGCTGATCTGAGCATTAAGATCAATCTGATGGAAAAGCTGTGCGGCCTGATGGAACGGCTCGGAAAAAAAGTTAAAAAACACTATTATTAACGAGGTATTGTGACGCATGCAATATGAAAATGACGCAAAACAGCTGAAATATGAAGTGCTGAAAAAGGTAGCGGAGTATACCTATGAAGGCATATTGGATCAAAAAGTGGACAGCATCCCCTATGAGATCATTCCCGGTCCGCTGCCGACGTTCCGCTGCTGCATTTACCGGGAACGGGAAATCATCCGGGAACGGCTGGTTTCCGCACAGGGACAGAATCTGCCGGGACAGGAAGAGCAGAGTATTGTCGCGGTTCTTCCCGCAGCCTGCGAGGGCTGCCCGATCAGCCGCTTTACGGTCACGGACAACTGCCAGCACTGTCTGGCAAAAAAGTGCTATGCCGCCTGCCCCTTCGGCGCGATTTCCATTACGCCGAAAGGCGCTTATATTGACCCCGCAAAATGCAAGGAATGCGGGCGCTGCGCCGCCGCGTGCCCGTACAATGCGATTTCCGACACCATGCGCCCGTGCATCCGCGCCTGTCCGGTCAAGGCGATCACCAAAGATAAATACCGCCGCGCGGCAATCGATTACTCCCGCTGCATCAGCTGCGGCGCCTGCATGAAAAACTGCCCGTTCGGCGCGATTACCGACCGGTCGAAACTGGTCGAAATCATCGAAGAAATCAAAAAGGGGACCCGGGTGTTTGCCGCCTTTGCCCCGGCGATCGAAGGGCATTTCGGTATGGCGAACGTCGGCATGCTCAAATCGGCGCTCAAAAAGCTGGGCTTTGCGGGCTCTTTCGAGGTTTCCCTCGGCGCCGACGCAACCGCCTGGCATGAAGCGCAGGAGCTGAAAGAGGCGCTGGAAAGCGGGCGGAAGATGACGACCTCCTGCTGCCCGGCCTTTGTGGAAATGATCGAAAAGCATTTTCCGAGGCTGGCCCCGCTGGTTTCCTCCACCGGTTCGCCCATGACGCTGGTGTCCCGCTATATCAGGGCGAACAATCCCGGCGGCAAGGTCGTGTTCATCGGCCCCTGCGTTGCGAAAAAGCTGGAGATCCAGAAGGTCGCGGATTCGGCCGACTATGTCATGACCTTTGAAGAGCTGAACGCCATGTTTGACGCCAGGGGCATCAATGTGATGGACTCGGCGGAGAACGAACAGGACGGCAGCCTGCCCGGAAAAGGGTTTGCGGAAAGCGGCGGAGTCGCCGGAGCGGTCAAACGCGTTCTGGAGGACGAAGGCTTCAACATGCCGTTTACCTGCCTGAAGTGCAACGGTGCGGATGAATGCAAGAAGGCGCTGATGATGCTGAATGTCGGCCGCCTGCCGGACAATCTGCTGGAAGGAATGGCGTGCGAGGGCGGCTGCGTCGCGGGCCCCGGCGGGGTGGAAGAACCCCCGAAGCTCAAGAAGTACCGCAGCAAACTGCTTGCCGGTGCCGACCAGCGCGGAATTGAGGAAAATATCGACACCATGCATGATTTTTCCAATATCAATTTCAGTACAACAACTACCCGGAAGTAGGGGGCGAATATTTGTGAATGCGATCTGCGCGCGGAACCTGTCCAAATCCTATGACGGGAAATCCATGGCCTTGAAAGAGCTGAACCTCGAAATTCCGGGGGGAGGCGTGTTCGGATTTCTCGGCCCGAACGGGGCGGGAAAAACCACGACGGTAAAGCTGCTGACCGGGCTTTTGAGCCCCTCCGGGGGAGAATGCTCGGTGATGGGTGTTTCTCCGGCGGAGGATCCGTGCGGGGTCCACAGAATCTGCGGCGTTATGACGGAGAGCGCGAAAATGTACGGTCAGCTGACGGGGACGGAAAACCTGGTTTTCTTTGCCCGCGCGGCCGGCATTCAGCCGGCGGAGTGCGAGGCGCGCGCGAACGAGCTGCTCAAACGGCTCGATCTGTGGGACGCGCGCGACAAAAAGCTGAGCGCGTATTCCACCGGGATGGCGCAGCGCCTGTCCTTTGCCCGCGCGCTGGTCCACGGCCCGGAGGTCCTGTTTTTGGACGAACCGACCAGCGGGCTCGACCCGGAATCCGCCCAGTCGGTCAACGAGATGATTGCGGAGCTTGCCGGCCGGGAAGGTACCACGGTGTTCCTGTGCACGCATCAGCTGCGCTACGCGCAGGACCTTTGCGGCAGCTACGGCATTATCAACAAAGGCAGCCTGCTGGCCTGCGGGAGCCTTTCTGAGCTCAGCGCCGGCATCGGCTGCCGCACCCGGGCGGGCTTCCGGCTGGCCGACGGGGAAAAGCCGGAAGGAATGGAGCGGAAGGACGGCTGGTGGCGGACGGAAATCCTGCGCGAGGAGGAAATGCCCGCGCTGCTCAGCCGGATGGTGGAAGCGGGGTACCATATCTATGAAGCGCGGCTGATCCGGCCCGCTCTGGAAGATGTTTATTTCAGCTATGTGGAACGTCAGGAGGCTCGGCTGTGAAAATCGTTTCTTCCGCCGAACAGGCGATTGTCAAAAAAGACTTCAGCGAAGTGTGGGACACCAGAATGGCCCGGAACACGCTGATTGCCGTTCCGGCTCTTCTGGCGATTGTTTTGCCGGTGATGTACCTTGTCATGATTTATTTTCTGCCCCCCGGGCAGCTCAACGGGATGGACCAGATGATGCGGCTGTTCCCGGAGGAGCTCAAGAGCTTCAGCGTCCGGCAAAGCATGTTCTACCTGCTCACCAATCTGATTTGCCCCATGTTCTTTCTGATGATCCCGCTCATGAATTCCACCGTTTCCGCGGCGTGCAGCTTTGTGGGGGAAAAGGAACGCGGCACCATCGAAACGCTGCTGCTGACCCCCCTGAGCGTGAAACAGATTTTCAAGGCAAAGGTTGTGGGCTGCGTCCTGCTTTCCGCGCTTTCCACCGCGGCTTCCTTCGTGATCTTCGCCGTTGTCATTTCCGCCGGCGACATTCTTTTGAAAATGCCGTTCTTTATGAACTGGAACTGGGTGGTGCTGGTTTTCCTGCTCGCGCCCGCGCTCACGGTGCTCGGTGTGATTTTTATGGTGATGGTTTCAGGCAAAAGCAAAAGCTACATGGAGTCGATTCAGACCTCGGGCTACATTGTGCTTCCGATCGTTCTGCTCTTTGTGGGGCAGTTTGCCGGCCTGTTTCAGCTGAACGCGCCGGTCCTGCTTGCCTTTTCCGCAGGGCTGTTTGCGCTGGACGCTTTGCTGCTCCGGTTGGCGGCGCATTCCTTTACCCCGGAAAAGCTGTTGAAATAACCGCGCGCTTCCGGAAAGTTTGCCTTCTTTTCTGAATTGTACTATAATAAAAAAGATGAATGCAACGAAGGATTAGAGGGTGATGGGATGGCAGCGGATTTGCATTGCCATACAAAAATGTCGGACGGTTCGGTCGGAATTGACGAGGTGGTTCTTCTGGCGAAGCGGCGCGGCTTGTCTACCATTGCGGTAACAGACCACGACACTTTTTCCGGTTCGGTCCGTGCAAAAATCTTTGGGGACCGGAACGGCGTCGAGGTGATTTCCGGAGTTGAATTTTCCACGCTGGATCCGGCGACGGACAGGAAAGCGCACATCCTGTGTTATTTGTGCGACCGCACCGAGCGGCTGGAAGGCCTGTGCAAGCGCATCGGCGACAGCAGGCGGCAGGCGGCGGGCATCATGATCCGGAAGGTCATGCGCATGTACCCGATTACGGCTGAAATGGTGGTGCGCCGCGCGCACGGGAGCACAAATGTCTACAAGCAGCACATTATGCACGCGCTGATCGACGCGGGCTATGCGGACGAATTTTTCGGCTCGGTGTTCCAACGGCTTTTCAATTCAAAAAACGGCCTCGCATACTGTCCGGTCCAATACCCGGACGTTCACGACGTGATCGCGCAGATTCATGACGCCGGGGGCGTCGCGGTTCTCGCGCATCCGGGGGAGTACGACAGCGGTGATTTGCTGGAGCAGCTCGCCGCCGACCGCGAAATAGACGGCGTGGAGGTCTGGCACACAAGGAACAAACCCGGCGATGAAGAAAAATGGACCGCGGCCGCGAACAAATACGGCCTGGTCATGACGGGCGGAACCGACTTTCACGGCATGTATACCAAGGTCAAGCGCCCGATCGGGACCTGCGTTACGCCGGACGATCAGCTGGAAGAGCTGAAAAAGCGCAAGACGCTGCTCGACAAAGCCCGGCAGGAGGAATAACAGGTTGGAATACCGTTATAAAACAAAAGGGACCTGCGCCAGTGAAATCCTGGTTGAGCTGGACGGGGATATTGTCCGGAACGTCTGCTTTAAAGGGGGCTGCAACGGGAATGCCAAAGGCATCGGCTCGCTGGTTCAGGGAATGAAAGCCGACGAAGTCATTCGCCGGTGCAAGGGAATCCGCTGCGGATTCAAGCGGACCTCCTGTCCGGACCAGCTGGCTCAGGCGTTGAACGAGGCAATGGAGCAGCAGGCGCAGAAATAAGGAGAAAGGGCTGCGAGCTTTGCCTCGCAGCCCTTTTTTGCGCAGTGCGGTCAGCAGCCGCCGCAGTTGTTCCCGCAGCCACAGCCGCAACCATCGTTATTCCCACAGCAGCATAAAATGAGGA
>JAAYUL010000006.1 GCA_012517675.1 Clostridiales bacterium
CTTCTTCGACATGTCCGCCTGGGAAGCCTCGTCTGACCATTGCAATATGGATGACTTTGCGGCTATTGTAAAAGCGGAACAGAATGTTGATTTGAATTTCTGGGAAATGACCCAGACGATCGATTCTTCTTTTTTGCTATTGAAGGGGCAGTATCTGCTGCTCTTCAGCATACAGATGGACGGATCCCCGCTGATGACGCTGATTACGCATAAGACCTATTTGTCGGTATTTCTCGATTCTCTGATGAAAAAAGGTGCAAAAAAAATCAGCTATAGCAGGAACGAAGCCGCAAAGTTTCTGAAAGCAAACCCCTCCTTTATCAACAGGCTGATTGATCTGCACATTGACGCGGTATATAATTTTACATACATTGGATATTTGGTGCAGAAAGAAGAGCTGGAATCGGCGAGAGGCAGTGAAACGGTAAAACGGAGCATCCTGAATCTTTTCAGCAGTATCCTTACGCATGACACCGTTTTTTTTGTGACTCTGGATGCGATGACGGAATTTTATTCTTCCGGAAAAGTCATTGTGCCGCTGATTTCCACCGTTGACATTGCGAAAGACGACCGCATTCCCTATCTTCAGCGGTTTAATCAATATGTGAATGAAAACAATCAGAACAAGGTTCGGATTCTCTGCAGTGAAATGCCGAAAATGGTGGCTCTCTGTTTAAAAGGGCTTACTCTGATCTATTTGAACACTCCGGAATCGGGAACGGAGAAAATTCATTGTTTTGAAACAGATTTCATCGCAGACGTTTTTGCAAAAGCGACTGCGCCCGACACCATAAAGCTGCTGGAATTCAGCTCCGACCTTTGGGACAACTATATTGACGAATTATCTCAAAGGCAATAGATCGACTTTTTCCGTCTCATCGCCGGAAAACATCCGTTGAAGTCTCGCGGCCCTGCTTTTTTGAATCAGAAAACAGCTGTTGCAAAATGAAATTGCGACAGCAAATTTTACAAAGCAACACGCATAAAAATAAACAATACGCCTTGACTCGGCTTTTGTCAGCCAAATCAAGGCGTATTGTCTTGCATATTTTTAAGGGTCTGTTTGAAAGCAGCTCCTGTTCCGGCCCGCGTTCCGCGAGTGCTTTATTTTCCCCCATATGTGGTTTTACCCGTTAGGGATTCCCTTCCTTTGCGCCGGGGCTCACCTTGTACCTCATAAAATCATGGAAGGCGAAACCTCTTGGAGGTTTCGCCTTCCATGATTTGGTGGACCTGAAGAGATTCGAACTCTCGACCTCTCGGATGCGAACCGAACGCTCTCCCAGCTGAGCTACAGGCCCAAATAAATGCAACCGGATCGTTGACAGCGACCCGACAACAAAAAAGATTATATCACGGCAGGAATGGAATTGCAACTGTTATTTTCAGCAAATTTCAAATTTGTGCAGCTGTGAAATAATTGCCTTTCAAAGGTGATTTTTTGTGTATATTAATCCAATGATTGATCGAATACGATATCCCCGTCAAAACAGACTTTTTCGGTTTATTTTCCGCACCGCCGTATTTTTGTCAATGGCGGGCGGCGGTTTCCCCCGTCTCGGCTTTGCGGGTAAAAAATTTTCTTATGAATCCCACCTTCTCCTGATACAAAAGCAGCACAAAACCAAACATTTGTCTTTACACAAACATACGTTCAGTGCTATAATGGATTCATCGGAGAGTGAGCCATATGGACGTTTTTGAAAAATTGCAGATATTGACCGACGCAGCAAAGTACGACGCCGCATGCACCTCCAGCGGAGTAAACAAAACCGCCTCTCCGGGCGGAATCGGCAGCGCCTCCGCCTGCGGAATATGCCACAGCTTTGCGTGCGACGGCCGGTGCATCTCCCTGCTAAAGGTCCTGTTCAGCAACGCCTGCATTTACGATTGCCAATACTGTGTGAACCGGCGTTCCAACGACACCCCGCGCGCTACCTTTACCGCGCGGGAGCTGGCCGAACTGACCATCAGCTTTTACCGCCGCAATTATATTGAAGGGCTTTTTCTCAGCTCCGGAGTGATCAAAAACCCGGATTACACATGCGAACAGATGATTGAAGCTTTGCGCATTCTGCGGGAAGAATACCGTTTTTCCGGGTATATCCATGCGAAAGCGATCCCCGGCGCGGACAGTCTTCTGATTGCGCGTTTGGGAATGCTGGCCGACCGCATGAGCGTCAATATTGAGCTGCCGTCACAAAACAGCCTGAAGCTTTTGGCCCCCGATAAAACCAAACGCTCCATTCTTGCGCCAATGAGCCTGATTCAAAACCGGATACAGGAAAGCTCTGCGGAAATGGTGAAATACCGCCACGCGCCCAAATTCGCGCCGGCCGGGCAGAGCACGCAGATGATCATCGGAGCCACGCCGGAAACCGATTATCAAATCCTGCATCTCACGGAAAGCCTCTATAAAAAGTATTCGCTCAAGCGCGTGTTCTTTTCCGCCTACATGCCCGTCACGCAGAGCGCGCTGCTGCCGGCAATCGGAACAAAGCCGCCGCTTCTGCGTGAACACAGGCTTTATCAGGCCGACTGGCTGCTGCGCTATTACGGTTTTTCCGCATCGGAACTTTTGGACAGCGACCACCAGAACTTCAGCCCTTATGTGGACCCGAAATGCAACTGGGCCATCAACCACATGGAGCTGTTCCCCGTGGAAGTCAACCGGGCCCCTTATGAAGAGCTCCTCCGCGTTCCCGGAATCGGCGTCCGCAGCGCCAAACGGATCGTCACGGCGCGCCGCGCCGAAACGCTGGGATTCGGCGGACTGAAAAAGCTGGGGGTCGTTTTAAAACGCGCTCAGTATTTCATTACCTGCAGCGGAAAGTGCGCGGAAGGATTGAAAGTCACGCCGGATTCGGTCATCCGTTCCCTGCTTTCGGAAACCGCGTTTGATCGATACCGGCAAAACATGCCTGTTTTTGAAAAGCCGGAGCAGCTCTCCTTTTTCGGTCCCGCTAAACTGCAGACGGAGGATATTCAAAAATGCCTGACGGGTCAACTGTGATTTATTATTACGACGGAACCTTCGACGGCCTTCTCTGCTGCGTATTTGAAAGCTATGCGCAAAGAGAAATCCCGCTGGAAATCGTGCCCTGCGGTACGGAGCAGACGACCTTCCTGCCGAGCCGTGAAATTGCAACAGACCCCGATCAGGCGGACCGGGTCCTCTGCTCGATCCCGGTAAAAATTGGAGACGAAGCGCTCAGGCTGGTTCAAAGGGCCTTTCTTACCTGCCTGCCCCGGAAAGAAAGACATATTCTGCTGTTTCTTCGCCTCGGTTATCACTTCGGCCCCCAAGTGACGAACATGCTGACCAACGACACGGTCAGCACATTGATCCGCGCGGTCCGGCATCTGGAAAACGAAGCGCATCTGCTGAAGGGTTTTATCCGCTTTTCCGTTTTCAACGGCGCCCTGGTTTCGGAAATCGGGCCTAAAAACTGGGTTCTTCCCCTTCTGGCCCGGCACTTCTGCGAACGGTACCCGGAAGAACATTTTCTGATCTACGACAGGAACCATGGAATGGCGCTTGTTTACCGGCCGCATCAGTTCCGAATTGTTCCGATCGAAGCTCTGCAGCTTCCGGAACCGGACGAAGAGGAGCAAACGTACCGGGAGTTATGGCAGCTTTTTTACAAAACCATTGAAATTCAGGGCCGCCATAACCCCAAATGCCGCATGAGCCACATGCCAAAGCGCTATTGGGAATACATGACGGAATTCGGCGGCGGCCTGCGTTCCCCCGCCGGCGGCGCACAAAATCCGACCGGCTGCAGAGAGCTGCCCCCGCGGTAATCCGTTCGCTGCCTTCTTCGGAAACCGCCGGGGCCGGAATTGCCCGCGACGGCGATTCCGGCCCCGTTCCGTTTAAAGCCACGAGCGGTTGATCTTAATATAAAGACTCTTTACCACCTGCGCCAGAAGCACATAGGCCAGCACAATGACAGCCAGCCACCCGAAATAAGCGGCGGGAAGGCTCGCCAGGCGAAGATACGCGCCAAGCCCGGTAAACGGAATCAGAATGCCGATTGCCATGATCACGGTGGTAAGCAGCAGCACGGGGTTGGCCGCCCGGCTTTGCAGGAAAGGCACCTTGGGGGTGCGGATCAGGTGGACGATCAGCGTTTGAGAAATCAGGCTTTCCACAAACCAGCCCGCATTGAACAAAGCGACCAGCGCCGGATTGGCCGCCGTATTGCAGCCGAACACATACCACATCAGCAGAAAGGTCGCGATATCGAACACGGAGCTGACCGGACCGATGCAAATCATAAACCGGCTGATACTGGAGGCGTCCCATTTGCGCGGGACCCGCAGATATTCGTCGTCCATATTGTCCCACGGAATGGAAATCTGCGAAATATTGTACAGCAGGTTCAGCACCAGAATCTGCACGGGCATCATCGGCAAAAACGGAAGGAACGCGCTGGCGGCAACCATGGAGAACATATTGCCGAAATTGGAGCTTGCGGTCATTTTGATATATTTGATGATATTCCCGAAGATCTTACGGCCCTCTATCACGCCGTGTTCCAGCACCATCAAATCCTTTTCCAAAAGGATGATGTCGGCGTTTTCCTTGGCAATATCCACAGCCGTATCCACAGAGATACCGACATCCGCCTTGCTCAGCGCGTGAGCGTCGTTGATACCGTCGCCCATAAAGCCGACGGTATGCCCCAGCTCCTGCAGGGCACCGACAACACGAGCTTTCTGCATGGGCGACAGCTTTGCAAAAACCGTCGTGTCCTCGGCCCGTTTCTTCAGCTCTTCCCCGCTCATGTTTTCCAGCTGCGTGCCGAGAAGGATATGGTCGGCGGGAAGGCCGACCTCGCTGCAGATCTTCTGCGTGACCGCGTCGTTGTCGCCGGTCAGCACCTTCACCCGGACCCCATAGGTCCCCAACGCCCGAATCGCGGCGGCAGCGGACTTTTTCGGCGGATCAAGCAGGCCGAGATAACCGAGCAGCGTCATCTCGCTTTCATCCTTCACCGCGAGGACCCCCTCCACGGAAGGATTTTCCTTTCTGGCCACAGCAATCACCCGCATGCCCTCCGCGTTCATCCGCGCGGCCGTGCGGACCACCCGTTCCCGGATTTCCCCGGTCAGCGGAACCACAGCGCCGTCCCAGTCGCAGGAAGAACAGATATCCAGCAGTTCTTCCAGCGCGCCCTTGGTGATCAGCTGGCTTTTGCCGGTCCTGTCCTTCAAAACAACGCTCATGCGGCGGCGGGAAAAATCAAACGGAATCTCATCCACTTTGATATATTCATTATTCAGATAGGTCACGCTTTCCTCCCCGGCTTTCTCGATTACCGCGAGATCGATCAGGTTTTTTAACCCGGTCTGGAAAAAGCTGTTCAGATAAGCGTAAATCAGGACGCGCTCGTCTTCGTTGCCCTGCACGTTCAGATGCCGCTCGATAATGATTTCATCGCGCGTCAGCGTGCCTGTTTTATCGGTGCATAGAATATCCATCGCGCCGAAATTCTGAATGGAATTCAGGTGCTTGACCACCGTCTTCTTTTTCGCCATGCTCACGGCGCCCTTGGCCAGGTTTGTGGTGACAATCATCGGCAGCATTTCCGGGGTGAGGCCGATTGCCACGGAAATGGCAAACAGAAGCGCTTCAATCCAGTTATGTTTCGTCAGGCCGTTGATCAGGAATACGACCGGCACCATAACGATCATAAAACGGATCAACA
>JAAYUL010000037.1 GCA_012517675.1 Clostridiales bacterium
GAAAGCACAAAAAGGCAGCCGTCAAGGCCTTTGGTCACGTAGAAAAGCGCGCCGAGGTCCTCACGGAATTTGGCCGGAATAATCACCCGGCCCTTCTGGTCAATATTATGTTGGTACTCCCCGATCAACATAATCCCGTCCGTTTTGGGCAATTACAGATGTGTTCCACCACATCGTACTACTTGCCCCCACCTTTCACCACTTTTGCTTTTGATTATATCGCATTTCACAAAAAAAAGCAACCTCTATTTCCCGATTATGTCAACCTCAATTGAAAATTTATTTTTTCAACAGGATAAGCAAAACAGCGAAAACGCACCACAATATCTTGTGATGCGTTTCCATAATATATGCAATTTCGACAAAATCAGCTCTGTCCGGACCGCTGGGAAGCCTTGATGTTCTGCCTTGCCTTGCGCAGTTCCGCAAGGTTGGAGGCGAGCGCCTCGTCGGTGCGCTTCATCAGGTCCTCCACATAATCGTTGGAAGCCTTGCGCATTTCGCGGAACTTGGCCTGCGACTGCGAAATCAGCTCGTTCGCCTTCTGCTGTGCCTGTTTGACGATCTCATCCTGATTGACCATGGCTTTGGCACGTTCCTCCGCCACGCGGATGATCGTTTCCGCCTCACGCTTCGCGTCGCTGATAATTTGCGCGCGGTCGGCGCAGATCGCCTTGGCCTGGCGGATTTCCTTCGGCAGGTTTTCCCTGATTTCATCCAGAATCTGCTTGACCTCCTCGCCGTCCAGCACGGCACGGCCGCGGCTGAGCGGAAGGCTCCAGGCCTTTTCCACCATATCGTACAGCTCGTCCACCAAATCTTCCACGTTGACTTCACTCATTGCCCTTTCCCCCTTCACGAATTCTGGCCAGAATATCCTCTAAAATACAAACGGGGACAAACTGGGAAATATCCCCGCCGAAGTTTGCAATCTGTTTGACAATGCTGGAGCTCAGAAACATGTTTTCCGCGTTGGTCGTCAAAAATATGGTTTCCAGGTTCGGGTTCAGGCGTTTATTGGTCAGCGCCATCTGGAATTCATACTCAAAGTCGGAAAGGGCGCGAAGGCCCTTCACAATGGCGGTCACGCCGCGCTGCCGGGCATAATCCGCCAGCAGGCCTTCAAACCCGACCACCTCCACGTCGTCCATGTCCGCCGTGCACCGTTTCAGCATGCCGATGCGCTCCTGCACGGAAAACAGGGTGTGCTTTTCCGGGTTGACCAGAACCGCCACGATGGTGTGATCAAACACCCTGCGGGAGCGGTTGATAATGTCAAGGTGGCCCATTGTGACCGGGTCGAAGCTGCCGGGGCAGATCGCAGTTTTCATCATTCCGCCACATCCTTATGTCTGTATATAGTCAGCGCGATTTTACCGTACCGGTAAGACCGCGTGCGCACAAAATCGCCCGCGCTGCCGAGCAGCTCCTCATCGGCCGGATGTTCACAAAGGATCGTGCCGCCCCGGTTCATCGCCTGCGCGACCAGGGGCAGCGCGCGCTGCAGCAGTCCGGTCCGGTAAGGCGGGTCCAAAAACGCAAGATCGAAGGGCTCCCGGCTGCGCAGCAGAAACGCCGCGAAATCCATGTTTTTCACCTGCGCGCGCTCCGTCAGGCCGGTGCTTTCCAGATTTTTTCGCACCATGGCCGCCGGCTCCTTCCCCGCGTCCACAAAAACCGCTTCCCGGGCGCCGCGGCTGAGCGCCTCAATGCCGAGCTGGCCGGAACCGGCAAACAGGTCGAGCACGCGCCGGCCCTCTATTTCGAACTGAACAATGCTGAACAGCGCTTCCTTCACCCTGTCGGGCGTAGGGCGGACGCTTTCGCCTTCCAGCGTGGAAAGGCGCTTGCCGCGCGCCGTTCCGGTAATCACCCTCATGGTAAAACTCCTTTATTTTTCCGCGGACGTCCGAACGGGTCCGCAGGAATTTTCTGCCTATAAATGACATTATCCCATTATACCGCCGTCCTGTCAATCGCTTTCCTGATTTTTCGCGGTACCGCGGAAATAATCGTACACTTTCCGCGCCGCCGGGCGGGTCATGCCGGGCGCGGATTCCAGCTCCGCCAGCTCCGCGTTTTTCACCGCAGCCACCGTGCGGAAATGGCGGAGCAGCGCACGTCCGCGCGCCGGTCCGATGCCGGGGATCGAGGTCAGCGAGGAGGCTATGGCCGTTTTCTTCCGCAGCTGCCGGTGATACCCGACGGCAAACCGGTGCACCTCGTCCTGAATGGAGGAAACCAGCGTGAACGCCCGGCGGCTGGAATTGATGGCGATTTCGCCGCCGTCCTTCGCGATGGCGCGGGTGCGGTGTTTGTCGTCCTTCACCATGCCGAACAGCGGAACCGGCAGCCCGAAGGATTCCAGCACCGGGCGGACAGCCGCCACATGCCCCTTTCCCCCGTCCAGCAGGATGAGGTCGGGCAGGCGGCCGAAGCCCTCCCCCGTATCCTTCCGTTTTTCATACTCGCTCAGCCTTCGGCCGATCACCTCGCGCATGGAGGCGTAGTCGTCCTGTCCCTCCACCGCTTTGATCTTAAACTTGCGGTAAGCGGAGCGGAGCGGGCGGCCGTTTTCAAACACCACCATGCCCGCCACGTTCTCCCCGCCCGCGAGGTTGGAGATATCATACGATTCAATATAGACCGGCGGCCGGTCCATGCCGAGCAGGCGGGCCAGCTCGTCCAGCGCGGAGGCTTCCCTGCCGGTGCGCCCGGTGGCCTGCGCAACCTGCTCCGCGGCGTTGTTGCGGCACATCTCCACAAGCTGCGCCTGCTCGCCCTTCTGCGGCACGCAGAGCACCACCTTTCTGCCCGCCTTTTGCGAAAGCCACTGCTCCAGAATCTCCGCTTCCTCCGCGGGGCCGTCCAGACAAACACGGGGAGGAATACGGTCCCGCATGGAGTAATACCGCTCCAGGAATTCGCCGCGCGCCGTTTTCGGGCTGCCGGTCTCCCCCATCAGGAACGTTTCGCGGTCGCAGAGCCTGCCGCCCAGAAATCGGAACACTTCAAAGCAGCTGGTTTCGGCGCCCTGCGCCAGCGCGATCACATCCTGCTCGGGGACGCGCGCCGCCACCACCTTCTGGCGGTCGCTCATGCGCCTGATCGCGGCAAGCCGGTCGCGGATTCTGGCGGCGCGCTCAAACTCGAGCGCTTCGGCAGCCTCGTCCATCTTCCGCGTCAGCTCGCGCACGCTCTGCGCGCTGCCGCCGCGCAGAAAATCGACCGCCTGCGCCACGGCCTCGTTGTATTCCTCCTCGCCGACTTTTCCCGTGCAGGGGCCGGAGCACAGCTTAATGTAATAGTTGAGGCACGGCCTCGCCTTGCCGATGTCCTGCGGAAATTTGCGGGAACAGTTGGGCAGGCGGAAAATTTTGAGCGCCTCGTCCACCGACTCCCTGGTCGCCCAGGAGCTCACGTAGGGGCCGAAATAGGTCGCCCCGTCGTCGGCGATCTGCTTTTCCTGTGAAATTCTGGGCCACGGGCCCTTCGTGACCTTAATATAATGGTACCCCTTGTCGTCCTTCAAAAGGATGTTGTATTTCGGCATGTGCTGCTTGATCAGGCTGCATTCCAGCACAAGGGCCTCAAACTCGCTGTCGGTGACGATATATTCAAAAGAATCGACGCTGGCCACCATGCGGCGGACCTTTTCGTCGTGGTTTTTTTCGGAACCGAAATACTGGCTCACGCGGTTTTTCAGCGCCTTGGCCTTGCCGATATAAATAATCTTCCCCGTTTTGTCATGCATGATGTATACGCCGGGATTCAGCGGAAGCCGCATGGCCTTCCGGCGCAGTTCCTTGATATGTGTTGCATGGTCGGTCATAAAAACCTCCTTGAAAGCTGCGGGCGTCCGATCCCAGTCATCCGTTTTCGTCCATTCCCCTTGGATGCGGCGCGCGTTTATGGTATGCTGAAGAAACGGAAGGTGCCGGGGAGCCGATGCAGGCCCCGTTGAAAACATTGTAAACGCTGAAAACAAAAATGTAAAGCGGGTCTGCCCCCGCCGCCGCATCCACCGCCCCGTCAAACGTTTTCCAGTCCATTGAAAACGGGATACCCGTCAACAAAAACGGAGGAAAAAACTTGAAAATCGACCATGTCGCGCTCTACACAACAGACCTGGAGCGGGAACGGACTTTTTACGAAACCTATTTCAACGCCCGTGCAAACGCCAAATACCACAACCCGAAAACCGGCCTGCAAACCTATTTTCTCACCTTT
Source organism: Clostridiales bacterium (assembly GCA_012517675.1). Classification (GTDB taxonomy): domain Bacteria; phylum Bacillota; class Clostridia; order Oscillospirales; family Acutalibacteraceae; genus Caproiciproducens. The sequence continues at coordinate 4,231 of JAAYUL010000037.1, forward strand.
GAGGGCGGCGCCCGTCTGGAGCTGATGACCCGCCCGGACGTCGCGGCCTGCTCCCCCCAGGCTTACGCAGCCGGCTGGACTCACCTTTCCTTTCGGGTAAACGGCAAGCAGGCGGTGGACGAACTGACCGCCCGCCTTTCCGCCGACGGATACGCGGTGATCAGCGCGCCCAGAACAACCGGCGACGGGTATTATGAGAGCTGCGTGGCCGATCCCGACGGCAACCGGATTGAAATCACGGAATAACCGCCGGCTGTTCTTCAGGGAAAGACGGATTTCCGGCAAAAACGCAAAGGGGGCGCTGCAAGCCGCAGCGCCCCCAAATTCATATGGTTTTGAAATCAGTCTTCGCCGTCATGGCCGCATTCGTCGCAGCCACAGCCGCACTCATCCTCATCCAGCTCGAACTCCAGTCTTTCCCCGCAGTTCGGGCAGTCCATTTCGCCGTCTTCAATAATATCTTCGGAAAGACAAATGGTTTCATGGCAGTTCGGGCAGGTCACTTCGTAATAGCACTCGCCGTCCTCGTCTTCGTCGTCTTCATCCTCGTCTTCATCGTCCTCGTCGCCGTAGAAATCTTCTTCCAGGGAACCGAGGTCTTCATCCACCGCGTCTACCTGATCCGCAATGTCGTTCATATTGTCTTCGACATCGGCCACGGAAAGAGCGAGATCGTCAAGCAGGTCGATCACCGCATTCAGAACCTTGACTTCTTTTTTGTCGGCGTCCATCTCAAGGCCTTCCGCCAAGCCCCGAATATAAGCGACCTTTTCTGTGTTTGTCATGAATCTGCCTCCTTTTGCATTACATTTATTTTGCGAATATGGTTAGTGTTGGTTACGCACGCTCCATATATTCGCCCGTACGGGTATCGATCCTGATTTTTTCGCCTTCGTTAATAAACAGAGGCACCCTGATTTCCGCGCCTGTTTCCACCGTGGCGGGCTTTGTCGCGTTGGTGGCGGTGTCGCCCTTGAAGCCCGGGTCGGTCTTGATGATTTCGAGCTCGACAAAATTCGGCGGCTCCACCCCGAACACATTGCCTTTATAGGAAAGCACCTTGCAGTCCATGTTTTCCTTCACAAATTTGAAATTGTCGCCAAGAACGCTCTTGTTGATCGGAATCTGCTCAAAGGTTTCGGCATCCATAAAATAGTAAAGGTCCCCGTCGCTGTAAAGGTACTGCATGTCCTTGCGCTCTACAAACGCGGTGGGATATTTGTCGTTCGGGTTGAACGTTTTTTCCGTAACGGCGCCGGTAATGACATTCCTGATCTTCGTGCGCACAAAGGCCGCGCCCTTGCCCGGCTTCACATGCTGAAATTCTATGATGGAAACAACGTTCCCATCCATTTCAAATGTTACGCCATTTCTGAAATCGCCTGCAGATATCATGGTATAATCCTCCAATAAGTTTTTCCTTGTCCTGTCTTATCTTATAATATTTCCATCTTTTTTTCAAGAGATTTTTCCTTACATCAGGTCCTTGAGCGCCGCGAGGGCAAGGAAATAGCTGTATTTTCCAAACCCGCTGATCTGACCGGCGCACACCGGCGCAATCACGCTTTCATGGCGGAATTCCTCACGCGCGTAAATGTTGCTCATGTGCGTTTCCACAAACGGAATCCGCACGCACGCGATCGCGTCGCGCAAAGCATAGCTGTAATGCGTCAGTGCGCCCGCGTTAATGACGATCCCGTCGTATACACCGTGCGCCGCATGGATTTTGTCAATCATTTCGCCCTCGTGGTTCGACTGAAAAATGTCGCATTCGTACCCGAGCTTTTTGGCGGTTTCCACAATCTGAAGGTTGATGCTTTCGGCGGTTTCATCGCCGTACACGCCCTTTTCCCGCACGCCGACCATGTTCAGGTTCGGGCCAAGGATTACCAGGACCTTTTTTCTTCCCATTGAAAACATCCTTTACTTAAAATATTCGCTTCCCCGGCCGGAGTTTTTCAGACGGCGGCGGAGCGGCCGCTCCAGCCTGCGGCGGACCGCGAAGGAACGCGATGTTTCCCCGCCCACGGGCGTAAGGAGTATGGATTTCATAAAGGCAAAATTCGCGCCGATGACATCGGTGAAAATCTGGTCGCCCACAACCACCGCGTCGCGGGGGCGCACACCCATTTTCCGCGCCGCAAGATGGTAAGCAAACGGAAACGGCTTGAACGAGTCGTGCAGGAACGGAAGGCCGTACTTTGCGGCAAACGGCTCCACCCGGTCTTTCGAATTATTCGACACGATGATCATGCGGATCTTCCGGCTTCTCATATATTGTACCCACTCCACCGTGCCCTCAAACGGTTCCGGCGAGCCGTGCAGCGCAAGGGTATTGTCCACATCCAGGATCAGAGCGCAGGCCCCCATGGCGGAAACCAGCTTCGGCGTGATGTCGGCCACATGTTCCACAGCGGCAGTCGGCAGCAGGAGTGCCAAGGTATCTCCCCCTATGCTTGCATAATTTGGGACTAAAAAAGCGGGCGTGACGCCCGCTTTTTCAAACCATTCGATTGCTGTAAAACCTTACTTGAACTTGCGTTTGCGAGCCGCTTCGGACTTTTTCTTTCTTCTGACAGAAGGCTTTTCATAAGCTTCTCTCTTCCGAACCTCAGCAATTACACCGGCTCTTGCACACTGCTTTTTAAACCTTCTAAGAGCACTGTCCAAAGACTCGTTGTCTTTAATTCTGATCTCAGCCATTTATCTTCCCTCCCATCCGCCGCCAGGCAGGGGTATTAGTAAACATATTACATAAAAATAATTATACATATCGGGCCGCCATATGTCAAGTCCCATGTTCAACTTTGCGCCGTACAAAAATCGGAATGTTTATATTGACAGGATTTGCAGAAAATGATACTATTATATCCGCGGTTGTTACAGCCGCAGGATACAGGGGTATAGCTCAGCTGGTAGAGCAGTGGTCTCCAAAACCACGTGCCGAGGGTTCAAGTCCTTCTGCCCCTGCCATTGAAAAGCCCGCAGGAATACTGAAAAACCAGTGTTCCTGCGGGCTTTTTTCTGTCCGCCGGTTAACGGCCGGGTCAGGAAAGCGTAATGCTGCCGGACACAATCGGCAGGTTTGCGTAATGTTCATCCGTCAGGGTGATGGTTCTCTGCGCCGCCAGGGTATTTGTCACCTCAATGGTTTGCGTTGAAGCGGTCATTGTGGTGTTTACGAGCGTGGAACTGAATTCATGATCCCCGTCCGAACTTGTCTGTTTATAATAAATAGCCGGCGCGCCGGTCGCGGCAAAAGGCACATAATGGAAGACCGCGTCGCCGGATGAGTCCGATGTTACAGCGGCCCCGTAGGCGGTTCCGCCGGAATCGCAGCGGGCAAAGGTTGCCCCGACAACCGGCGTTCCGCCGGACGTGCCGTCCTCGCTGACATGCAGCGTCAGCGTACCGGCAGAAGCGATTGTGAAAGCATAACTGTTTGTCCCTGCCGAGACATTTTGCGTTATCGGCAGGATCGTCGTATCGTCGTACCCCGTTACGGATGCGGAAACGGCGTAGTCGCCGTTCAGAATCCGTTCCGAACCGGTTCCGTCCGCTATATTAATTACATAAGGTTTGGGCATAAATACAATTCTCCTTTTGAAATCGGCAGACCCCTATAATATTGGTCCGTAAGGTGAAAAGTGACATTGGTATCATCAGACATAAAAATGTCTTTGCTGAAAACAAAATACAAGCCACATGTTTGACGCGGGGTGAATTTGACCCACCGCGACGCGGCCCTTGGGTACATACATCCGGGAGATTCAACCCGCACTTCATATTCATCATATGCGTTGATTGGAAAGGCTGCGATACCTCTTTTCGATGTGCAGCCGCGATATACAATTTCATGTTTCGAATTGATCACCGATACGGTATAGGATAAAAAGCCGCCGCTCGGCAGGCAAATGACCCTGACGTTTCCTTCCCGTTCTTTCATAGCAGCACCCCCCGCTTGAGCCGTCGTTAACAACAGGGTATGATTCAGAATCACGGTATGACAATGCGCCCTTGACCTTGCCTGAAAAATCAGAGAATTTGTCCGTTCCGGCTCAAATCGGACCGTTCAGCGTCAAAAACGCCGGAACGCAGAACGGATTTCTGCACTTTTTTCTTGTTCCGTGCAATTGATTCAAAAATCCGTCGCTTTTTATAATCCGTCCAAACGGAACAGATTGTTAATTTTTATAAATTATGCCAGAATAAAGAACTTTTATATTGAGTGCGCGAAAGCCACCTGCTATAATGAAGAAAACAATGCTACGGAGGGCTGAACATGCAGAATCTGAATTTGTTCCAAACAAACGGATGGATCCCATTCTTCTCGATTTTGATCATCGCCATGGTTCTGGTCGTCGCGTTCCGCTCTCTGGCCGAGTGGAACCACAACAGTCACGCTCCCGTCCGGACGGTGGACGCGGCCGTAGCGAAAAAAAAGGCCCACCCATCGCCGGACACACCAAGCGCGGGCCCGGATTCCGCACCGGATACCAACGCCGTTCCGCCAACTTTCCGCGTCGGCTTTGAGGTAAAAAACGGCGGCAGGATGGAGTTCATCGTTTCAGAGCGCGATTATGCCGGGCTGGCCGAGGGCGACACCGGAGCGCTCACCTTTCAGGGCACACGCTACCTTTCGTTTGAAAAAACAAAAATCTAAACTTTCATAATGCGAATCATCGGTTTTAATCGGATCATTGCCTGAAAGGTAAAAAAGCAAAAGAATTTTAAAACTATGTGTTGACAACAAGGGGCAATTTCAGTATAATTACATACGTTGTCAATTCATTTGGCTCGGTAGTTCAGCTGGTTAGAACGCTAGCCTGTCACGCTAGAGGTCGACGGTTCGATCCCGTTCCGAGTCGCCATTTGCTGCTATGGCTCAGTTGGCAGAGCACATCCTTGGTAAGGATGAGGTCATGCGTTCGAATCGCATTAGCAGCTCCATAAAAAATCCAGTAACCATGCGGGTTACTGGATTTTTTGTTATACTTTTTAATTTTATAAATATGGGGATTTTGGGGCTATTTTGAGGGTGTCAAGTAGTCAAAAAGTAGTTGTCAATTCGCACTTAATGATTATTCTTTTGATTTACTTCTTTTTGACACTCTTTGCAAATATCATTTCTGTAACCGGCTTTGTTCTATTATTGTAATAATCTGATAGTGGTTTTTCAATTTTACACCGATCGCATTCTTTTGATAATTCTGGCCGTCCGACTTTACCCATTATATTCACGTAAGCGTCAAATCTGTCAGTGTATAGGTTACAATGATATGAACCAATAAAAGAGGAAATTAAAGCCCTCCATGTGATAGAATGAGTTCATCATAAACCATTCCACAGGAGAGGACAGAAACTTCCCATGAAGGCTTAAAATAAAGGACTGCAAAAACGAGGCCGCTATAACAAAAAGTATGGGACTTAAAACCACTGCAGACGATAAAAACAGCAACCGCTATATCAAAGCTGCGAAATCATACCTTGAATCGTCGTAAGCGTGCTTTTCCTATTGTCGCCTTTTACAGAAACGACCAGGTTCTGCGGCTGGAAGATTTCTTCTGCAATCTTTTCAAGGCGTTGGGGAGTTACCGCAGCATATAAACCGCGAAGCTCTTCTACACTTTTGTAGCCACAATTTGTAATATGGTTGTCGTAAGCCATTTGGAAATTAAAACCTTCCACATAGTCCAGATCTGAAAGAATGTTATCCTGATACCGTGACAAAACCAGCGCTAAATCCTCCGCTGTGATTTGGGTTTTCATTGATTGGAACACCTGAGTTGTCATACGGATTGCATCCAGAAGTTTGCTCCCCATAACGGAGAATTGAAGATATAGCGTACCAATATTATTGTATCGCTCGATATAAGCGTCAAAGTCATATAGCATCCCTTTCTTTTCAGACAGCAGCATTTTAAACCGGCTGCATTCCCCTGTGAACAGAATGTCATACAAAAGATCGATTTCGGGAATACTGTACTTTTTATATTCAACATCAAATGTAAATTGAATGTCCGAAAGATGGTCATACCGCTTAGCGATTACCCGGCCATTCCGATTCTGAAAGTTTTCAGGACGCGCTACCGTATTTTCGCGGACATGAAGTGTGGGCGCTATTTCATATGTTTCGATCTCACGGCAAAGGCTGTCAATATGATTTGACGAGTAATTTCCGGTTACATAAAAGAACATGTTGTCTTGTGTGAAAAGCTCTGCTTTTTTAGCTTTCAGCATTTCCAAGTCAATTTGTTCCATATCTTTGATAGAACCTGCAATAAGTCGGTTTAAGCTGGTTCCACGCCAAATCTCTTTGTTACTGAAACATTCTAACGAGGACGCAGAATCATCTTCTCGGATTTCACTTTGAATTCGCCTGCGCTCTGCTTTCACATCCGCCGGCGTTGCTGTCAGCGGAGCAAGCAGCTTTACAAACAGCTTCATACATTCATCAAAATGCTGTGGAACAGCCACCAAATAAAAATATAAAAACTCCTTGTAAGTATTGGCATTCATACGCGCTCCCAGCAGTTGAAGCTTTCTATAAAGTTCACTCTGGGGGATTCCGCCAAGATTGCGAAAATGAATGTGCTCCAAAAAATGTGTGATTCCATTTTCGCCCTCGCCCTCGTAAAGGACACCAGCCTTGATATAAAGAGAAATACAGAACTCATGTAAATGCGGCAATGGATATGTGTATACCGTAATACCATTGCTTGTCTTGCGCTCATTTTCCATTATGCTCTCCTTGCTTTGCCTTTCATGAATGCGTAATCTTTAGCCTTTGCAAAATATGGTCCGCAATATGATTCATGTTTTTGAATCTGCGGAATACCGTTTTTTAATAGCCGCCTCTAAACATAATATACCACTTCACATTTTTCTCCATCAAATGCTTTTTTGGCTTTATCGCTTTCCAAACATGGATCATGCCCCCAAGAAAAAACATGCCATAAAAAGTGCCATCATTAAAAACATGTTCGTTAATGATATCCTTTGAAACATCGGATACAAAAGACAAAATCCAGCTTTTCATAACCGGACAAAATTATTTTATTCAAATATCTGCTCACATTCCTTGTTCTTATCATTCAAATGAGATATACGTTTTTCTCTGACAAAACCCACGGAACGTTTGCAGATATTTCTAACTGTATTACGGGGAGAGGGAATTCTTGCTCTAACATATCACATTCGCTTTGAAAAGAAACATTAAACTCATTTACAACTCGAAAAGTTCGTTCTTGTTCCCAGTGGGAAATCGTCGCGTTAGTAGGAATCCACGCGCTGATACCGTTCAACACAGTTCCACACACGTGATAGAATCCGCCATAAAACAGTGTTCCATCAGAGTTTCCACAATTCACATAAACCTCGCAAGCTTTCCTCATATCGATACCGATAGCATTGAAAAAGTCAGTCACCTGCACTGGGAGTTTACCCACTGCCCGTTCGTAGTTACGGCAACCTCCGCATGAACAACCCTCACTAATAAGACTCGCATTTTTGTAAAATTGTCTTGTCCGGTCCACGTCAATATCTACTTTGTATTTCCCGAATGTAAAAACCATATTCTACCTCATCTACAAATTATAAACATAACAGGCAGCTCATCAGCTTCGCCAAAGAACATTTATTATTATACTGACTTCACCATTGCATTTAACCAGTACCTTTTTTTGATATTATCAAAGGTTCTCAAATTATAATCTTCAGCATTGGCTAGCGGATAGGTCGTACTGATCTCAGAAAGCATCATAAGTTGATAGAAAACTATACGATGATTTCCATTGCTATCTATGTAGTATTTCCCGTTATCCAGACGTGATAATGTAACGGGAGCAACTTGTTCATGTGCTGGCCTCTTAAGTTGATAGAAATATTTACTTCGTGTTACACGTCCATCTTTAATGTATGAAGGAGCTCGTTTAAGCCTCATATATGACTCGATTATCTTCATTCCACCATAGTCAGTGTGGCTTGTTCCCACAATTTCGCTTAGCGACACTTTTTGTGATTTGAGTGTTCCCTTCTGCTCTTGACTGCTCTCGTAATAATAAAAAGGTTTCTGAAAACAATCAGGTAGCTCTTCTAAATTAATCCCCAAAGTTGATAGCCAATAACCTCTGATAACTTTTTGATTTTCATCGTATGGAATATAGAAATCTGAATAGGTCAAATCTAACCATTTCAATATACTCACCCCCATATATTTAAGGATTTCTTAAATAGTTATCACCCGTTCCATATCATTATCTTTAATATATCGATTTTTGATGTATCTTGTACAAATCTTCTTGAAGCGGCAATTGTATCATTTACTTCTTTGCTAAGCACTTCAAATTTCGCTTTATCGTTAGCATATTCAGTGATATTTTTATCACCTAAATGTGTTACCATTATGTCTAAAACAATTTCGGTAAAAAATTCGAAAAATCGAGCAAGTTCTTGAACAGATTTGGTCGCGTATTCTTGCGATATTGCTGCGATTCTAACATCTAAAGTTTTCTCAGTATAAATCGATAGCGTCCTTGCAAGTAAAGAAAGAAATAGCATTTTAAATTTGAGATTGCTAAACAGATACAAGGCTTGTTGCTCATTGGCATTCAATGAAGATTTATTTAATATTTTAGATTTTACGGCGTAGATACTATTCGATAAAGAAAGCGCCAACAGTATATGCCGTGCTTTTGATTCTCGGTTGAATATTTGCTCGTACAATGTATTGTTTTGTAGTATATAGTTTTTGCCTCTGCTAGCATCTCGATAATTTCCTTCAAATGCAAGTACAGGCTGAGAAACATTGAAAATACTTAGTTCGTTGTTAAAATTATCAAAGCCTCTTTTTACTGAATAATCCTTTCCATATTGTAAAAACTTTTCCTTTAAACTAATTTGAACTGGATCATTACTATAGACGTCCCAAGACGTTATGGAATTTTGTGAATTGTTTGCCTTTACGATTTGGGGGATTAAATCGGGGTCGTTGCATTTAATAACACAACATAATATTTTTACAGCACCTAATTGATCAGTTCTCCGCAAACTGCCAATTGAACCTGTAGTTTGTGCGCCGTTGATAATTGAAATCCCTTCAATTATGGTTACATTTTTTTGAGAAGTATCCACTCCAAGCGTTAGTACAGTGATGCCATTATTAAATACCCAAAAATTTGTTGAATCCTTTTCAGCACTTTGTTGAATGGCATTGTTGATTTTCTTTCTTTTCCCTGCACCTAAAAAGCCTCTATAGTTAGCAGAAAATAATTTGTCAGCATGGCTTTTATACAAATTACTCAGCCAATCTCCAGTGACCGAAAATACATAGGCATCCCAAGCGGTTGATGATTCAGTATAAATAGGTTTTACCGGGATGGAAATTTTATCTCTTATTATTATGGGAGACTCGCGCCTTATATATAGTTCTTCAATAGAAGACGATCCTAGCTCATTATACTTGACTTCGATGTCTTCATCAGAGAGCAGGCTTTTTAGATGATTAGCAGCAGTCTCGAGCTCTTTTCTGCAATTTTCTGATTCAGGAAGATTATGTACGTATAGAATTTCAATAGAAGAGATTTCTTGGTCTTCCATCAGTTCTCTGCAAGATTTTATGATTTCTCTTAAATTCTCAGGAATATCATGTAAATCGCCCGACGTTAGCCACGCTAAGGCAGTATTCAAATCGGAAGCCTTATTTGACGGGGCTACATCCCGTTCTTTCGTTGAATAGTAGCCCTGAGCAATCGTTATTTTACCAAGTCCTTCATCGACATTGATGAAATCTATTTTTTTATCATTTTTACTGTCTGTGAGACAATCAGATGCTAATTCATCAACATCATCTCTATCAAGATAAATACCCATAACCCAAGAGAGATAAGCTCCGTCTTCTGTAAAACGCTGAATCAATTCTTCCTGTTCGTAAAACTTCTCCAGGTATTTCATTTCGACTCCTTTTCAACTTCCCATTATTGCTATAATCAGAACTACTCACACACTATAGCAATTTAACAAATCGAGAGGAAAGGTGTATAATAAAAAGAAAAAACATGGACGTGAAAAAATGATCAGTATAGAAGTACGGAAATTGATTGTCGCAGCACGCAAAAACGGAATGAAAATTCAGGAAATTCTAAGCACCTTTCAGGTAAAAAAGACAGCTGTATATAATTTGCTTCAATTGGTTCGAGAAACAGGCAGTGTAGAACCCAGACCCCATGCGTACGGCAGAAAGCCCACGTTGAATTCTGATGGCCTGAAGCGGATGGAAGATTTGATTGACGCTCAGCCGGATATTACCCTTCAAGAAATTAAAGATAAGATTGATTTACAAATCAGCATCCCGGCTATCAGTAAAATCATCAGTGGGAAACTTCATTACCGCTATAAAAAAAGACGATACATGCCAGCGAGCGTGACCGTCCGGATGTACAGGCAAGGCGCAAGCAGTGGAAAGAGCAGCAGCCAGACATAGACGCGTCCCACCTTGTGTTTCTGGACGAAAGCGGCGTAAATACGAATATGACAAGGCATTATGCCCGGGCCAAAAGCGGGCAGCGAGCAAATGACCATGCACC
>JAAYUL010000038.1 GCA_012517675.1 Clostridiales bacterium
GGTGCATGGTCATTTGCTCGCTGCCCGCTTTTGGCCCGGGCATAATGCCTTGTCATATTCGTATTTACGCCGCTTTCGTCCAGAAACACAAGGTGGGACGCGTCTATGTCTGGCTGCTGCTCTTTCCACTGCTTGCGCCTTACCTGTACATCCGGACGGTCACGCTCGCTGGCATGTATCGTCTTTTTTTATAGCGGTAATGAAGTTTCCCACTGATGATTTTACTGATAGCCGGGATGCTGATTTGTAAATCCATCTTATCTTTAATTTCTTGAAAGGTAATATCCGGCTGAGCGTCAATCAAATCTTCCATCCGCTTCAGGCCATCAGAATTCAACGTGGGCTTTCTGCCGTACGCATGGGGTCTGGGTTCTACACTGCCTGTTTCTCGAACTAATTGAAACAAATTATATACAGCTGTCTTTTTCACCTGAAAGGTACGTAGAATTTCCTGAATTTTCATTCCGTTTTTGCGTGCTGCGACAATCAATTTCCGTACTTCTATGCTGATCATTTTTTCACGTCCGTGTTTTTTCTTTTTATTATACATCTTTCCTCTCGATTTGTTAAATTGCTATAGTATAAGGAGCATTTATGATGAAAAGAATCAGACATTTTCCCTGTGGGATAAATCCTTACGGCAGCTGCGGATATGACCGCGTTCCATTCCGCCCAGTTCAGGGACAGAAGGTGGAAATACGCTGCAAAATAAGTGAGAACTGCGGAAATCCATCTTTAAGACTGCAATCCGATCTTGGGGAGCAAATACTTGCCGGTGTGCCGGATCCCATGTTCGAAAAAGGCTGCTTTTTGTTTTCTGCAGGGCGTTTCTGTGCAGGAGAGCAGGTCGCTTATACCTTGTTCGTTCAGGAAGAAGAAACAGAATCTTATCAGTTTGTGGTAAGAAGAATTGCTTCGATTGAACAATGTAAAAAACTATGGGTAAGGGAAGATAAAGCGTTTCTGTCCTGCACAGTGGAAGACGGTACGCCATTTACAATGGAAGTGTCTCCTGCTGAAACTGGCTTTACATTTGCAGCCTGCCAGAAGGACATGGAAGAAGAAATTGATGGCAGAGAGTACTGTACTCTGAAAACTGAGGCGGGCTATCAATTAGAGCTAAAGTATTCACCGTTTCAAATGACGCTTTTAAATCCGCAGGGCAAGGCATTGATTTCTTTTGACAGTATATCTTTTGAATTGGATGAAACAGGCAAGATCAATCGATTCCATTTGGAATTCCTTGCTGCCGGAAAAGGTTTTTATGGCTTCGGTGAAAAGTATGACCGTATTAACCAAAAAGGGCTAAGCCCTAAAAATGTCGTCTATGAGCATTTTACACACCAAGGTAAACATACCTATTTACCGACACCTTGGTTTTTTACAGAAACCGGTTGGGGAATATATTGTGCCACTAATTGCGAAATGGACTTTGATTTGTCGGAAGAAAGAGACACGCGTACCTTACTGAAAATCAGTGGAGAAACAGGAACTATGGGATTGCCAAACCTACATCTCCTAACAGGGTTACCAACGGAACTGTTGAAAAGCTATCAGAAGTTGACGGGACCATGTGGTCTGCCCCCCAAATGGGCGTTTGGGCCTTGGGTGTCTGCAAATGGATGGGGAACCCAGAAAGAAACAATGGAACAGGCTGAAAGGATGCGGCAGGAGCATATTCCGGCGACGGTGCTTGTTTTGGAGGCGTGGAGCGACGAAACAACGTTTTACATCTTTAACGGTGCGCAGTACCAGCCCAAATTGGGCGGTGAGTTTTCTTATTCGGATTTTAATTTTAATCCGAATGGACCGTGGCCAGATCCTAAGCATATGGTCGAGGCTTTGCAGAACAGTGGGCTTCATTTGGTTCTGTGGCAGATTCCAATTATCAAAAAGGCCTGTGAAAATAATTCAGAACAGCTTACCATCGATGAGAAGGAAGCGGTTGAAAGAGGATATTGTGTTAAAAATCCGGATGGTACGCCATACCGTATTCCGGATAACTGGTTTGCCGGCTGTCTGGTTCTGGACTTTACAAACCCAGAGGCAGTAAATTGGTGGTTTGCGAAGCGCCGTTACCTCCGCGATGAGCGTCACATAGAAGGATTCAAAACCGACGGCGGCGAATTTATTTATGATCCCGCAACCCGGTTCTACAATGGAAAAACCGGTGCGGATATGCGCAACCCATATCCGGAAGCTTATTCCAACGCATATTACAGCTTCTTGCAGCAAGGCGAGAAAAAGGGAGTGACCTTTTCCCGTGCGGGGTATGTTGGAACGCAAAGAAGTCCAATGCTTTGGGCAGGAGATCAAATTTCCACTTTCGAGGAAATGCGGGCGCAGCTGCGTGCAGGATTATCGGCAGGACTGTCCGGAATCCCGTTTTGGGGCTTTGATCTGGCGGGTTTCGCGGGTGATTTGCCCAGCACAGAACTGTATCTGCGGGCAGCAGGTATGGCCGCCTTCAGTCCGATAATGCAGTTCCATTCGGAACCGCGGTCCGGCCAGTTCGGGGACAGTAATCGCAGAAGCTGGGTTAACGACCGCAGCCCATGGAATATTTCGAAAGTCAACAATGCACCGGAAATCTTGGATGTATATCGAAAATATTCCAATCTTCGTATGAAGCTATTGCCCTATATTTTTGAGGAAGCGAAGTGCTGCGTGAGTACGGGCCGGCCATTGCTTTGCCATCTTGTATATGATTATCCTGATGATGAAAATGTGCTGAATCTAGAAGATGAGTACTTGTTTGGACGCAGTCTTCTGGTGGCGCCGGTGTTTGATGAAGGGATTAGGAAGCGCAGTGTCTATTTGCCTGCTGGTGAGTGGTACGATTTTTGGACTGGTAATTGTATTGCAGGGGGTGGAAGTGTTGAAATTCCCTGCCCGTTGGACAGTATCCCGGTATTTATAAGGAGTGGAGCACCAGGTATGGACTCCAGCATACGAGAGGAATTGTTCCGCTGATCAATGACCGGATTTTATTTGGAGAGACCGTCCCGAATTTTGTGTAAACCTCCGTTATGGTGTAGATATAGAAGCACCACAATGGAGGTTTACATTATGGCAAGAAAGAATCGCACCCCGGAGGAAAATGAGCGCCGCGCAAAAATTCGCGAGCTTCTGCAATCAAGCAACATCAGCAGCATGGACGACATCCAGAATCTGTTCAGGGAGACCGTCACCGAATTCATGGAGAACGGTCTGGACGCTGAGCTGGACGACGAACTGGGCTACAGCAAGTATGACTACCGCAACAAGGACACCGACAACAGCCGGAACGGGCACAGCAGAAAAACGCTGCGCACCAGCTTCGGCGACGTTGAGGTGGCCGTTCCCCGAGACCGCAAGGGTGAATTTGAGCCGCAGGTGCTGAAAAAAAACCAGACCAGCGTCAGCCAGGACATGGAGGAAAAGATCCTGTCCATCTACGCCAAGGGCATGACCACAGGCGATATTGAGGCGCATATACAGGACATTTACGGTGTGGCGATCTCCGATACCACCGTCAGCCGCATCACCGACAAAATTTTGCCCATCGCCAAGGAATGGCAGCAGCGGCCGCTGGAGGCGGTCTATGCGGTAGTGTTTCTTGATGCCATTCACTACCATGTTCGCAGCGAGGGACAGATCGTGAAAAAAGCCGTCTATATCGCCATCGGCGTGGATCCGGACGGCAGGAAAGACGTTTTGGGCATGTGGGCCGGCGAAAACGAGAGCGCAAAGTTCTGGGGAACCGTGCTAAACGGCCTGAAAAACCGGGGAGTCGAGGACATATTCATCGCCTGCACCGACAATCTGACCGGGTTTTCGGAGGCCATCGAGGCGGTGTATCCGAAAACTGAAATCCAGAACTGCATCATCCTCCAACTGCGCAACTCCAGCAAATACGTCTCCTACCATGGATTCGGTGAAGAACCACTTCATGTGCTCTACTTATAAGAAGCAGGGCAAAGAAATTTGCAGCGCCCACTACATCCGGGAGTCCCAGCTGGCGACAATCGTTCTGGATGACCTTCGCAGGGTGACACATTTTGCCAGACAGCAGGAAGCGCTGTTTGTTCAACATATCAATCAGAAAAACAGCGCTGAAGCCAAACACGAAATTGATCAGCTGCACCGGGAGTTGGATGCCAGGAAGCACAGGGATATCGGCACGCGCTGAAATCCCGCTCCTTTTTCATTCCGTTTCTTCTTCCCCGCCGCCCGGTCCGGAATCGTAATCGTCCAGAAAGCTGTGGCGCTCGCTCCCCTTCCGGTAGCCGATGATCGTTTCCAGGTTCACATTGTGGACACTGCGGAAAATATTTTTGTCGATATTGGGGCTGATCGCGCGGAACCGCCGGATCAGCTCCTTCATTTCCTGCCGTTTGGAAGCGCCGACGCCGCCTTCCGGCGAGGCGTTTTCGGTGAACCGGCAGGCGCACTGTAAAAAGGAAAGGCCGTTGTAACGCTTCCACGTCAGAATATCAGCTTCCCTGACCATGTACATGGGGCGGATCAGCTCCATGCCGGGGTAATGGGCGCTGTGCAGCTTGGGCATCATGGTTTTAAACTCGGCGCCGTACAGCATGCTCATCAGGACGGTTTCGATCACGTCGTCGAAATGGTGGCCAAGCGCGATTTTGTTGCACCCCAGCGACTGCGCCTGCTTGTAAAGATGCCCCCGGCGCATTTTGGCGCACAGGTAGCACGGCGACTGCTCCGTGTTGGCGACAATATTGAAAATCCGCGTTTCAAAGATTCTGACCGGAATGCGCAGCGCCGCGGCGTTCTCCTCGATCAGCCTGCGGTTCGGCGGGCTGTAGCCCGGGTCCATCACAAGGTACTCCGCTTCGAACGGAAAGTCGCTGTATTTTTGCAGCTGCTGCACGCACTTCGCCATGAGCATGGAATCCTTTCCGCCCGAAATGCACACGGCAATCCGGTCGCCCCGCTGAATCAGGCGGTAGTCCTTGATCGCCGCGATAAACGGAATCCAGATTCCCCTGCGGTATTTTTTTCGAATGCTTTTTTCTGCCTGTTCAAATAATTCCATTTCAGCCCTCTGTTTTGCAATCCGGCGGTCCTGCCGGTTCTCCGCTTTATCTTACACACGAATCCGCCGTTTTGCAAGGCCTTGGCGGAAAACGCCGCAAAAACAGGGGCGCGAAACGCTACTCCGCGATTTTTTCCACGCTGCAGCGGCTCAGCACCGCTTCGTAATCCCCGGGCAGAATGTGCGCCGTTTCAAAGGTCATGGCGTTGGCGGAGGAAAGCGCGATGGCCCGGCGCAGCATTTCGGCGGGATGCAGGTTTTCCTCCATGGAAACGCTCATGGAGGCCACCATCGTGTCGCCGCAGCCGAGCGTGCTCTTCACCTCGACATCCGGTGCCGCGCCGCGCCAGACGCCCTGCCCGCAGACCAGCATGGCCCCGTCCTTTCCAAGGGAAACCAGCACGTTGCGCACGCCCTGACTGACCAGCTCGCGCGCGAACGCGGTGATCTCTTCGTCCGCGGCGTTCTCGCGCCCCATCAGCTCCATCATTTCGCTGCGGTTCGGCTTGATCAGGTCCGGTTTTTCCGAAATCGCGACCCGCAGCATTTCGCCGGAGGTATCCGTCACCAGATGCGCTCCCCCCTCGCGCGCGGCGCGCATCAGCTCCCTGAAATCCGCCTCCTGAATGCCAACGGGAACGCTCCCGCACAGGGTGACCACGGTGCTCTTCTTCGCAAGCTCACGCACCGTTTCCAGCAGCTCGGCATACTCCC
Organism: Clostridiales bacterium; assembly: GCA_012517675.1. Taxonomy (GTDB): domain Bacteria; phylum Bacillota; class Clostridia; order Oscillospirales; family Acutalibacteraceae; genus Caproiciproducens. Next base: position 5,759 of record JAAYUL010000038.1, read on the forward strand.
GCCGCGTCACCTCGGGGCCTTTTTCCAGAAATTCCGTGCGCCGCCCGCTCTTTTCAAACAGCTGGACATTGGTGCGGGTGGAGCCCGCGATTTTCACGAACCGGTCCGTGATCTTTTCAACGCGGAAGCATTCCCGGAACACCGGCGCGACCGGGCCGCCCAAAAAACCCGTCGCGGTGACGTCCTGGTTCAGGTCGCGCATCACCTTCGCCACGTCGATCCCTTTTCCGGCGGGCGACTCGGAAAGCATGCGCGTGCGGTTGATTTCGCCGACATGGATCTGATCGGTTTCAAGCAGTTTGTCCAGCGCGGGGTTCAGGGTTACGGTGGTAAACATAGTGTGTTCCTCCTCTGATTTAAAATCGCTGTATTTTACGGCTTTGTCCGGCCCGCCCCGCGCATTTCTTTTGCAACAAAAGCTGCACGCAGAAAGGCGGCGCGCGGGCCGGATTTTTTCCGCCGTTTTTTCTTTATTTGTATTTATCTTATTTCATCGCGGCCATTCTGTCAAGTCAATTCGGCACAAGTGCGGCCGCCCGCAGCCGGCCTTTGGTCCGCTTGAAACGGCCCCCTTGCTTTCGCCCTGAAAAAAAGATATCATAAACCCATGAATCCATTTCCGGAGGTGCGCCCATGAACCGGGTTTTCATTTTGGTTTTCTTTATTTTGTCGGCCGTGATGCTTGTCTGCGGCCTGCTGATCCGGTATCGGAACGCCTATTTCCTGATTGCCGGCTACAACACCATGACCGAAGCGGAGAAAGAGACCGTCGACACGGAAAAAATGGGCCGGACCGTCGCGGTGATGCTGTACCTGCTGGCCGGTCTGGCCGCAGCGGCGGGGGTCTTCTTTTTTCTGGGACAGGACACCGCGGGCCTGACCGCGATGCTCGCGTTTCTCCCCGTCACGCTGCTGTTTGTCATCCGGGCGCAGAAAAGCGTTCGGCCCAACGCCGCGGACTGGAAAAAAACAAGCCGCATGATAAACGGCCTGGCCGTGTTTTTCGTGCTGATCGCCCTGGCGGTTGCCGGAATGATTTACAGCAACGGCAAGCCGAACACCTTTTCCGTGGAAAACGGGGCGCTGGTCATCGGCGGCGCATACGGCCAAACGGTGCCTCTTTCCACCGTTTCCGAAATTTCGGTGGAAAAATCGCTGCCGTCCGGGCTGAAAAAGCAGAACGGATTCGACTGGGAATCCATTCTGAAGGGCCGCTTCCGCTCCGATTCCGGAGACGTGACGCTTTACGCGGACACCGAGTCCGATTCGTTCCTCCGCCTAAAGACGGCGGACGGGCAGATTTACATCAGCACCCCTTCGGACGCGCAGACCCGGGCGCTTTACCGGCGGATACAGGCCGCTCTTCCCGCAAATCCGGGCGGCTGATTTTTGGCAAAATTCCGGGCTTGCCCCGTTCCGCATGGTTGTCAAAAAGCAGGAACCTCTCCGGACGGTTCCTGCTTTTCTCTGGATGATGTTCAGATTTTCGGAATATAAAAGTTGGGGCTTCTTCGGTCGGGTTTTGGCTGTTCCGGCAGGCGGTTCCACGGCTTTTTCGGTTCCGGCTGCTTTTCCTCCGGTTTCTTCGGCTCCGGCGCGGCGGGGGCCGCCGGCTTCGGCGCGGGGGCCTGCGGTTCCGGTTGTTGCGGCGCGGCCGGTTCGGCCTGCTCCGCTTTTTCCTCCTTCTTCGCTTCGGACGGCGTCTTTCCGGCCGCCACGGCCTCCAGCGCCTGCGCGGTGGTGGAAGGCTCCGAAACGTGCTGGAGGGACACGCCCAGCTTGTCGAGCGTGATGAACTTGAGCAGGGTGTCCATCACGGTGCTTCCGCCGGAAGAGCCGTTCTGCCCTTCCCCGCCGCCGCCCATGTTGACCAGGGTTTTCGGCACGATGTCCACTTTGGAGTTTTTGACGGCGTCGGCCAGCTTATCCACGACCTCCTGCAGCACGCGGTATTCCGCGCCGCCGTAAGCTTTGACCTGCGCGTCGATGGCCTGCGCGCGCGCAAGGCCGACATTGCTCTCCTTCGAGGCCTCCGCATCGCCCTCCAGGCGGATTTTGGAGGAATTCGCCTTTGCCAGCGCGATGATCTGGTTGGCTTCCTGCTCCGCCTTGCTGGCGAGCGCGGCGCCGTTGTTGCCCTCGATTTCGATCTGGATCTTCGACTTGGTCAAAAAGCTCTGCTGCTCCGCGACGGCCTGCGCCTCCCGCAGGGATTTTTCGCTTTCCGCGGCGGACTGCTGCTTCTGGTAGGTGACCTTCTTTTCCTCGGCGATCTGGCGCTCGCGCAGCTGGGTCAGGATGTTTTCAATCTGGACGTCGCTCTTTTCGGACTTCGGCGTGCCGATGAGCACCTCCTCCAGCTGTAAATTGTATTTCTGGAATTTTTCCTTCATTTCGGTCACGGCGCGCTCGCGGATCGCGCTGCGCTCCTGAATCAGCTCGATCAGCGTCTTCGTCTGCGCAACGTCTTTGAAATACGCGCTCACCAGCGGGTCGAGCGACTGGTTGACCAGCATGTTGATATCGCCGAAGCGCTGAATGACCCACGGCGCCTGCTTGTAGTCGATATGCATGACCACGGAAAGCGGCAGGGAAGGCTCGAACGCGTCTTTGGTGATGATGTCGACCTCGGTCAGGTTTTCATCGTATTTATGGTCGCAGGTCTCGGACTTGTTCCATTTTAAAATGATGTTGGTGGTCGGCACCAGCACCACCTTTCCCGCGTCGGTATTGAAGGCGTATTTGCCCGGCATGAGCGGTTTTTCCAGCACGCCCTTGCAGCCGGACTGCACCAGCTCGCCGTGCTTGTACTCCTCGCCGGTTGTGTCGACTCCCTCTTTGCCGAAGAACGAAACCACCACGCCGACAAACCCGATGGGAACCACCGTTTTCGGCCGGAATTCCACCGTGGCGAACAGGCGGTTGATGTAATAGGTGCCGTCGGTCAGCACCTGAATCTGCTTGCCGCGCCGGCCGCCCAGCTCCAGGAATTTTTCGGGGTCCTGAAAGCCGGCGTGGCCCTCGCCCACGCTGGGGGCGATGATCTCGCCCTCTTCGAGCGGCACGCCGTCGTGCACCGTGACAATCCCCATCATGTCGCTGCTTTCACTGCCGGTTCCCATAATCACCACGGGGCGGAACGCGTCGCGCTCCAGCAGCGTCTGCTGCATGCTGACCAGCTCCGCGCGCTCCTGACGGGAACCGCCGGAAATAAACTTGATGTCGTTCGGGGTAATGACAATAAACTGCGCAAGATTGATGGCGTAGGTCCCTTCCCTCAAAATCCCGCGCTGCGGACCGCGCTGGCCGCCGTTCTGCAAAAATCCGCGCACATCCTGGAAATTGTTCGCTTCCGGAATCACGCGCCCCAGCGTCTGGATCGGCGCGAGAGGGCTGCCGTCCCGCGCGAACAGGTACGCGATCTGCCCCTGCGGGACGGTAATCAGCGGATACTTATGTATTTTGTACATCAGGGCGGACTTGAAATGCATGCCGCCGCGCAGCAGGTCGGGGCCGTAGCCCGCCTCCCCGTGAAGCGCGATGATGGCGTCCTTCAGGGAGCCCTTCATGCTCCACCATTTTTCCACAACCGCCACCTGATCGCTGTCGATCACGCGCAGACCGAGGATTTTGAATATCAGCAAATACAGCAGAAGCAGCGCCCCAACCGCACCCGCGGCGTAATAAACCGGCTCCATAACAGTTCTCTCCTCTTCCTCATAATAAATACACGCGGGCCGCCGAACGGCATTCTGTCTCGGCGAAAGCCCGTCTGTATTCAAGATACTACATTTATACCGTGTTGGCAATCGGTTTTATTCCACAGCGGCAGAATTTCACCGTTTTTTCTTTTTTCAACAAATTTTGCAGAGCTTTCCTGTGCAAGAATTTAAAAAAGTCAAGGAAAAAGCCGGCCATAATTGGTAATTTTTACATAAGTCCTGTTTTTGTCATAATCCGGGAAATCGGAACCATAATAAAAACGAACCCGGACGACGGAATCTGGATGCCGCACGGCGCGGCGGATCGGAGTTTTTCTGTGATTGCGAAATCTCATGAAGAAAAAGAGAGGATCGGAAACCTGCGGCAGGCGGTTTACAGCACGGTAAACAACATGCGGCGCGCGGAAGAGACAATGAGTGAAACCTCCAACGAGGAAATCCGGCGAAATCTCGCGGAAAAAAACAGCCGCCGCGCGCAGGCGGTTTCCGAAATGCGCGCGGGCCTTTCGGCCCATGAAAAAGAAACCCGGTGATGCGGCGCGCAAAATCTTTTCGGCACAGCTTTTGGCTGTGCCTTTTCTTTTCCCGCACGGGCCGCAAAAAGCCAGAGAAAAACAGGCAAACCGGCAGACGAAAGGCCGGTGCTTTCGCACCGGCCCCCGTCCGCTTTACATGACTCTGGTCGGGAAGATCGCGTCCAGTATTCCGATTGCCAGCGCGCCGAGCAGCGCGCCTATAATGGAAACATACATGTTGGGCACAAGGAACTGCGCGAGGTACAGAATCACGGCGGAAATCAAAAATCCCTTCAGCCCTTTCCCGAACGGCGAAGCGTCCACCTTCATCACCGCTTCGACCAGGTAGTCGAGAAGGCTGATGACCACCGCCGCAATCAAAAACGACCACAGCCCGCTAATGGAAAATCCGGGCGTAAAAAACGATACAATCATCAAAACAATCGCAATCACAACCAGCCTGCCGACCCACCGCAAAAGCGTGGTCCCGGCATTCTGGTCTTCCTGCGTGTAATCGGTTGCCGTATGGCCGGAATGCGTCATGTTTTGTCCCTCCCATCGTGAAAATTCATTTGGAACAGGCCATAAATGACCCACCATTATCGTTTGTCCCGCGATAAAAAATAACCGTGGAAATATTTACGGCGCGCCGGTGCCGCAATTTGCCGCCGCTGCAAGCGGTCATCGAACTGTATCCTGTCTTTTTTCCAAATAAAAACTCTGATTTTTTTGTAAAACAGCAAAAATGCGCAAAAGTTAAAAAATCAGGTCAGAACGGTATTCTCCGGCATAAAATGGCATGGACCCATTCTATATTTTGAACCATTAATAAGGAGATTATTTCATGGATTGCAATGATTATTTATTCCCAAGCACAAAGATCCATCATTGCTCCGACCCGTGCCGCGATTCCTGCCATGGCCCCTTCCCCCCCGGTCCCATCTGTCCTCCGGGGCCGACCGGGCCAATGGGGCCGATGGGGCCTGTGGGGCCCATGGGACCCAGAGGATGCCCGGGCTTTGGCGTGACCGGCGCAACCGGAGCAACCGGCCCGACGGGACCTGCCGGAACGGCGGGAGCCACGGGATCGACCGGGCCCACGGGGCCCACGGGGCCGACCGGATTGACGGGGCGGATGGGATCGACCGGGGCTACCGGACCCACAGGGCCCACGGGGCCGACCGGCACACCCGGCACGGCAAGCGAAACCGGGGCAACCGGGCCCACGGGGCCCACGGGGCCGACCGGGCCGACCGGCACACCCGGTACGGCAAGCGAAACCGGAGCCACGGGGCCGACCGGACCGACGGGAC
>JAAYUL010000039.1 GCA_012517675.1 Clostridiales bacterium
ATTCAGGGCGGCTGCTCGCTGGTGCAGCTGCGGGAAAAGGACTGCTCCTCCCTTGAATTTTACCGCACCGCGCTCGCGGTCAAGGCGGTGACGTGCCGCCACGGCGTTCCGCTCATCATCAACGACCGCGCGGACATCGCGCTCGCGGTGGACGCCGACGGCGTCCACGTCGGGCAGAGCGATCTGCCCTGCGGCGTGCTGCGCCGTATGTTGGGCGGCGAAAAAGTGATTGGGGTGTCGGTTTCCACGCTGGCGGAGGCGCTTCAGGCCGAACGGGACGGGGCCGATTATCTGGGGGTGGGCGCCATGTACGCGACCGGAACGAAAAGCGAGGCGGCGATTGTCAGCATGGCGGAGTTGCGCGCTATCCGCGAAGCGGTGAAAATCCCGATCGTTGTTATCGGAGGAATCAATCAAAAGACCGCGCCCGCCTTCCGCGGCATGGGAATCGACGGGCTGGCGGTAGTATCCGCCGTGATCGCCCAGCCGGACATTGCGCAGGCCGCCCGGACCCTGCTGAACATTTTCCGGGAGGGAACCGCATGACGGACATCCGGGGCGCGATTTTCGACCTTGACGGCACGCTGCTGGACTCCATGGGCATCTGGGGAAAAATCGACGAACGCTTCCTTGCAAAGCGCGGGATTCCCCTGCCGGAGGATTACGTGGAAGCCGTGACGCCCATGACTTATCCGGAGGCGGCGTCCTACACCGTCGCGCGGTTTTCTTTGCCCGAAAGCCCGCAGGAAATCATCCGCGAATGGATCGCGCTGTCGGAGCAGGCGTACCGCTGCGAAATACCGCTCAAGCCGTATGGGAAGGAGTACCTGACCGCGCTGAAGCAGCGGGGCGTTCGGCTCGCGGTCGCCACCGCGCAGATGCCGGAGCTGTACGAACCCGCGCTGCAAAGCAACGGGGTTTACGGTTTGTTCGACGCATTCGCGCACCTGGGCGAGGTGAAACGCGGAAAAGGTTTTCCGGATGTTTACCTGCTTGCATCGCAGCGGCTCGGCCTTTCGCCGCGCGACTGCGTGGTGTTTGAGGATATCGCCGACGGCATCCGGGGCGCGAAGGCGGGCGGATTCCACACCTGCGGCGTTTACGACCTTTATTCCGAATATGAAAAGGAGACAATCCTTCGGGAATCCGAACGTTATATCCATTCCTTCCGGGAACTCCTGTGACAGCAGCGCCCCGCCGTTTCACGGCAGGGCGCTGTTTGATCCTGATTTGACATTGGCAGAATAATATTATAGGATAAGAACAATCCAAAAAATAGAAAAAGCGGTTTCAGGGCCTGCACTTTCCTGCATTACGGCCGTGCCCTGGCGATGCGCAAATGGATCGAACCGCTTCTGGAAGGACGTGGTGATTTGGACGGCATGATATTCGGGGCAGTCCTGTCGATTCTGCTTTTCTTCGCCGCAATCGCCGCTTTCCTGTCCTCGCGGGCTGCCGGAAAAAAGCAGAAAGAAAAGCTGGAAGACCAGTTCGGCCGGGAGCCCGACGACGACGATCTGGAATTCGACAGTATCGCAAGGCCGTGGAAATACTGCACGGACAAAACCCCGGCGATGACCGTTGACGATATCACCTGGAACGACCTTGACATGAACAAAGTGTTTGCCCGAATCAACGCCTGCCAAACCTCTCTGGGCGAAGAGTACCTTTACACGATTCTGCACAAACCGGAACCTGAAACGGCAGCCCGCCGGGAAGCTTCTCTCTTACACCGGCTATGAAGCTGAAATCATCCGGGATGCCGAAGCGCTGGCGGAGCAATATGAAAAAACGGGGAGATGGACCGCCGGATAACGTCCCATCACCCAAAAACCCGGAGCGGGCGCACCAAAAGGTGCCGCCCGCTCCGGGTTTTCTGCGGGGCTGCTTTGACCGCAGCCGCCGAGCCGTTATTGCTGCGCCTGCACGGCCGTAATCGCGACCACGCCGACAATATCGTTTGCGGAGCATCCGCGCGAAAGGTCGTTGACCGGTTTGGCAATTCCCTGCAAAATCGGGCCGAACGCCTTTGCCTTGCCGAGCCGTTCGGTCAGCTTATAAGCGATATTCCCGCAGTTCAGGTCTGGGAACACGAGAACGTTGGCATGGCCGGCGACCTTGCTTCCCTTTGCCTTGGACTGCCCGATAGCCGGAACCAGCGCGGCGTCCGCCTGTAGCTCGCCGTCCAGAGTCAGATCCGGCGCCATTTCCTTTGCAATGCGGGTCGCCTCGATCACCTTGTCCACAATCGGGTCTTTCCCGCTGCCGTAAGTGGAGAACGACAGCATGGCGACCTTCGGCTCCGCTCCCACCAGGCTGCGGAACGATGCGGCGGAAGCCACTGCGATTTCGGCAAGCTCTTCCGCGTTGGGATTGCGGTTCAAACCGCAGTCGGCAAATACAAAGGTGCCGTTTTCTCCGTATTCACAGTCCGGCACAACCATGATAAAAAAGCTGGAGGCGATTTTCGCGCCGGGGGCGGTTTTAATCACCTGAAGCGCCGGGCGCACCGTGTCCGCCGTGGAGTGGGCGGCGCCGGAAACCATTCCGTCCGCCTCGCCTTTTTTGACCATCATGACGGCCCAGAAGATATTGTCCTTCATAATCTTTTCCGCCTGCTCCATGGTCACGCCCTTGGCTTTGCGCAGTTCGTAAAATGTTTGCACATATTCCCCGCGCAGAGGAGAAGTCAGAGGATTGACGATGCGCGCCCCGGAAAGGTCCAGCCCGCCGGCCAGCGAGGCGATCTTTTTTTCGTCCCCCACCAGAATCAGGTTTGCGATCTTTTTGCGGAGGATTTCGTCCGCGGCCCGCAGGGTGCGCATATCTTCGCTTTCCGGGAGCACAATTGTTTTCGGGCACTGTTTTGCCCTTTCGACAGCCATTTCAATAAAATTCATCGGAATATCCCCTTTCCTGATCTTTCCGCCGGTTATGACACGGCTCCTCCCTTGAAGGAAAGGCAAGACCGCGGCGTATTTTTTGTCCCATGAAAGCGGGAGGGCGGCGGACGCAGCAAGGGCAAAAAAGGCCGCAAAGATGTCTGTTTTCAGCGGGAGAACAGTACCGGATCGGCGGAATCAATCCAAACGATGTATTTCTTATTTTCACTATATCACTCCGCACCCGTTTTTACAATCTGTTTCAATTTTATTTTTCGGCATTTCCCCCGCACGGAAATCACGCGCGAGTGTGGAACAGGATTCGGCGCCGGAAAATCGCGACGGAACGCCGCCAGCGGGCCGGTTTTCGCGCCATTTTGCCCGCACGGCGGAATCGGCCGCCTTCCCTGTGACAAAGTCACGGTAATTCCATATTTCAGGCCGTATAATAAAGCCAAAGAAAGGAAGTCAGGTGATACCAATGTTTCGAATCGGTTTTATGCAGAAAACAAGAAAAATTTCAGCTGAAGAGGCAAAGACGCTTCTGGAGCAAAATAAAAACATCCTTCTGCTGGATGTAAGGACGCCCGAGGAGTACCGTTCGGTTCATATCCCGGGAAGCACGCTGCTCCCTCTGAATGATTTACAGGACAATATCCAAAAATACGCGCCGGAAAAAGACAGGCCCATCCTGATTTACTGCCTGAGCGGCGCGCGCGCGGACACCGCGTGCAGAATTCTTGCCGGCATGGGTTACACCGATGTCGTTTCCATGGGCGGCATTCGCTCCTGGAAATACAAGCTGGAAGGCACCGGCCGATAGAAATCCCCTGTTCCACTGTGCTAACCCTTCCCCCTAAGGGTTACTATAATTGTAATTTCCACAGCAAAAAGGAAGGAGCCCGCCAATTGGGCTCCTTCCTTTTTGTCGTTATTGAATGACCACTTTCGTTCCGCTTGGAATATGGTCATAGATCCATTTGGCGTTTTCCGTCGCCAGCCGCACACAGCCGTGCGAAGCCTTAGTGCCCAGCTTGGCCGCTTCCGCCGCTTCATATTTTCCGTTTTCATCAAACGGGACGCTGTGGAACAGGTAACTTCCCTGAAAACGCGTCCAGTAATACGCGCCTTCCCCCAGCTGCTTGCTGTAGAACGATTTCCCGCGGTCCGAAACGGTAAAGGTCCCCGTGGGCGTGTCGCTTCCCGCTGCGCCGGAAGAGCAGATAAAACTTTTTACCACCCTGTTTTTGGCGTCGTATACGATGACCACCTGTTTTGAGAGGTCCACTTTGATCCAAAGCGGCTTGGCCGCCTGAGCCAGAGCGACGGCCGGAACGTCCTTGGTTTCCCCCGCCTGTGAGGAAACGGCCGACGAAGCGGCACTCGCCGCGGAGCTTTCCCCCTGTGAAACCGGATATGCCGATGCTTTCGGCCAAAACGCAATCAGGCAGTAAAAGCCGACCGCCGCGACGCAGGCGGCAAAAACAGCCGCCCGTCTTCTTTTCCGTTTTCTGCTGAAAAAATTCGGTTTTCCTTTTTCTTTGCCGAGCAATTCCTTCATTTCACCATTCCTTAATTTTGCGCTGTCCTGTTTTCAATCGATATTTAATTATAGTATAAACCCGGCGGAAAATACAAGTGTGAAACCCATGTAAATAATAATTTTTTTCGGCCGCCTTTTTTCTCCGCAGCACCGCTGCCGAAAAAGAGCAATCATTCGCGAAAATCCGCATCCGGCAGGACAGCGGAAAACAAATCGGGACAAAGGACAGCCCGCCGAAGCGCCTGTTTTTCAGCGGAAAAACAGCATGGCATTGACATGCCGGCAATCTTTTATTAAGATTAGGCTTGTTAAACGATTCCGGGCTGGAAAAGATACAAACGGAACACCGACGGCATTTGCCTGACCGGACGGCACAAAAACAGAAAACGAAGGAATGTGGAAGAAGCAGTGGAAACGGGAAACAGCATATTTTACCGTAAAAAATGGGCGATTCTGCTGATTACGGTTTTGTCGACCTTTATGAGCACGCTGGACAGCAGCATTGTAAACGTCGCTTTGCCGACGATGGCCGAAGACCTGAAGGTCACCACAGGGGAAATCGCATGGGTGGTCAGCGCGTATCTGATTGTGGTTTCGGTTCTGATCTTATTTTTCGGCAGGCTGGGCGACCTGAAAGGGCAGGCAAAAATATTCCGCTTCGGCCTGCTGATTTTCACCGCCGGTTCCTTTCTGTGCGGAGTGACCCATTCGCTGCCCCTGTTGATCGGTGCGCGGGTGATTCAGGCGGTCGGCGCGGCGGGAACCATGGCAAACAGCCAGGGCATTATTACCCGCACCTTCCCGCCGGAGGAACGCGGACGCGCGCTAGGCATCAACGGCGCGTTCGTGGCGCTGGGCGCGCTGGTCGGGCCGCCGCTCGGCAGCCTGATCATTTCCTTTACCAGCTGGGAATACCTGTTCTGGGTAAACGTGCCGGTCGGGGTCGTGGCCATGATCGCCAATATCAAGATTTTCTCGGGATTTCAGGAAAAGACCGTCGATGAAACACTGGATGTTCCGGGAACGGTGCTTTTCACCCTGGGGATTACGCCCTTCTTTTTCGCGCTGGAATACGGACAGGCCGCGGGCTATGCAAGCCCGCTGATCCTTGGTGCGTTTGCCGTTTCCGCGGCGGCAACGGCCGGATTCTTTCTGGTGGAGCGCAAAGCGGAAATGCCCCTGCTCGACCTTCGGATTTTCCGGAACAAGTGGTTTTCCGTCAGTATTTTCTGCGCGTTCACCTCGTTTGTCGCCATCTCGTGCTCCAACATCATCCTGCCGTTTTACCTGCAGAACGCGCTGAAGCTTTCCCCCGGCGGCGCCGGGCTTTACCTGACCATTTATCCGCTGATCCTCGCGCTGACCGCACCGGCCAGCGGGTATCTTTCCGACAAAGTCGGTTCTGAAATTCTCACCCTGATCGGTCTGTTTCTGACCTGCGCGGGGCTGTTTCTCATGGCGTTTCTGACCGACTCCCCCATCCGCTGGGTCATGGGGCTTTATATCGGCGTCATGTCGCTGGGGAACGGCCTGTTCCAGTCGCCGAACAACTCGCTGGTCATGTCCATGGTCCCGCCGGAAAAGCTGGGTGTGGGCGGAAGCGTCAACGCGCTGGTGCGCAACATGGGCATGGTGGTGGGAATCGCGGTTTCGACCGCCATCCTTTACAGCGGCATGAGCGCGAAAATCGGGCATCTCGTCACGGGCTATGTGGAGGGCCGGAACGACGCGTTCCTGTTCGGCATGAAGCTCGCCTACCTGACCGCGGCCGGAGTCTGCCTCGTCGGCTGCGCGGTCACCGCCCTGCGCCTGCGCGGGCGGAAAAAGGAGCGCGGGCGTTCAGCGGGATAACCCGCCGCGCCGCTCCCACAGGGAAAGGAACCGGAACAGATTGTCCATGGTAAGCTTCAGGTCGCTCCGGCAGCGCAGCTTTGCCTGCGGCCGGGGAATGGCCACGCGGTTAATGCTGAAAACCGCCCAAACCCCCTCGCGGTACACCCCTTCGATATTTTCGCCGATATCGCCGACCACCGCAACCAGCGGGACCCCGCGCTTTTGGGTCCTGCGCGCAACGCCGACCACCGTCTTTCCGCGCAGGGACTGAAAATCGATTCTTCCCTCCCCGCTGATGACCAGATCGGCGCCGTCAAGCAGGGAATCAAAACGCACCGTGTCGAGGACCGTGTCGATCCCAGATTGCAGCCGGCTGCCCAGGAAGGCCACCATTCCGCCGCCCATCCCGCCGGCGGCGCCGGAACCCGGCAGATTCAGAATGTCCCTTCCGAGGTCCTTCTTCACAAGCTCCGCCAGATGACGCAGGCCGCGGTCCAGCATTTCGACCGTTTCCCCGTCCGCGCCTTTCTGCGGGCCGAACACCGCCGCCGCGCCCTGCGCGCCGCAGAGCGGATTGTCAATGTCGCACATGGCGATGAATTCAACGCCCCGCAGCGCGGGAAGCAGCCCGCGCGGGTCGACGGACGCGATTTCGCACAGGGTTTCGCCGACCGGCACAAACGGCGCCCCGGCAGAGTTGAGAAAACGGACTCCCAGCGCCGCCGCCGCTCCGGTCCCGCCGTCGTTCGTCGCGCTGCCGCCGAGGCCCACGATGATCTTCCGGCACCCGGATTGGGCCGCGTGCGCAATCAGCTGCCCCACACCATAGGTCGTCGTTTTTTCGGCGTGTTTGTTTTCTCCGACCAGCGGAAGCCCCGCGGCGGCAGCCATTTCCACAACGGCGGTGCCGTCGGGCAGAATGCCGTAAAAGCTCGGAAGGTCCTGAAAATACGGGCCTTTTACGGAAACGGAAATCTTTTGGCCCCCGGCGGCGCTCAAGAAGGAATCCACGCTCCCTTCCCCGCCGTCCGCGACGGGGATACCGACGACCTCCGCCCGGGGATAATAGGCGCGGATCGATTGTTCCATGATTGAGCAGATTTCGCCGGAGGACATCGTCCCCTTAAACGAATCCGGAACCAGCAGTATTTTTTTCATATTATTCGCCTCAATCCGTATTGAAAAGCAAGGGCGGCAGGATTGCCGCCCTTGCTTTATAAGCTCAGTGCCGGATTACTTTCGTATTCCGGTTTTTTAACGCAGTATGACGGGAAAACTACCGTTTCAACGGCGTTGGGAGCTATGAGAACGGGTTCCTAATGTTTATTTTGAAAGAGGCCGGTAAAATCAAGCGTGGCAAAATAGTCGGCGGGCGTTTCCGCGCGGCGGATCAGCTCGGTGGTGCCGTCTTCCTTCAGCAGAACCTCCGCGGAGCGGAGCTTGCCGTTGTAATTGTACCCCATGGAGTGGCCGTGCGCGCCGGTTTCGTGGATGACAATGAGATCGCCCATGTCGATTTTCGGCAGCATGCGGTCAATGGCAAATTTGTCGTTGTTTTCGCAAAGGCCGCCGGTCACGTCGTACTTATGGTCGCAGGGCTCGTTTTCCTTGCCCATGACCGTAAGATGGTGGTACGCGCCGTACATGGCGGGGCGCATCAGGTCCGCCGCGCAGGCGTCCAGCCCGATGTATTCCTTGTAAATGTGCTTTTCACGGATCGCGGTCGCCACCAGGCAGCCGTACGGAGCCAGCATGAAGCGGCCCAGCTCGGTGTAAATGGCCACGTCGCCCATGCCGGCGGGCACAAGGACCTCGTCGAACACCCGATGCACCGCTTTGCCGATTTTCAGAATGTCCGCGGGCTTCTGCTCCGGGCGGTAGGGCACGCCGACGCCGCCGGAAAGGTTGATAAACGCGATGTGCACCCCGGTTTCGCGGTGCAGCTCCACCGCGGTCTGAAACAGAATTCTCGCAAGCTCCGGATAATATTCATCCCCCGTGGTATTGCTCGCCAAAAATGAGTGGATGCCGAAATGCCTGACCCCAAGTTCTTTCAGCTTTAAAAATCCCACGGCCATCTGCGTGCGGGTAAAGCCGTATTTCGATTCACCGGGATTATCCATGATCGCGTTGCTGATTTTAAAAACCCCGCCGGGATTGTAGCGGCAGCTGATCGTTTCCGGAATTCCGGCCGCTTCCTTTAAAATATCGATATGCGTAATATCGTCCAGATTGATCACGGCATGGAGCCTGGCGGCAAGCTGAAAATCCTCCGTCGGCGTATCGTTGGAGGAAAACATGATTTCACTGCCGGAAAAGCCCACGGCGTCCGAAAGCATCAGCTCCGTCAGGGAGGAACAGTCCACGCCGCAGCCCTCTTCGCGCATGATCTGCAAAATCGCCGGATTGGGGGTCGCCTTGACCGCGAAATATTCTTTGAACCCCGGATTCCAGGAAAAAGCGCGCTTCAGTTTCCGCGCGTTTTCACGGATTCCCTTCTCATCGTAAAGATGAAACGGCGTCGGATATTCCTGCGTGATTTTCTGGAGCTGTTTCAGTGTGACAAATGGTTTTTTCATGTTTGCCTGTTCCTTTCCGTCAATTCAATCAGCTTGATTTCATTTTTCAGGGACTCTTTAAAAAGATCCACCAGATTTTTCTTTCTCGAGTAAAGGCAGGAGGAATTCTCCCCGTCGTTCAGGTCGCCGGTCAGAACGCTGGCGGAATCCGCAATCAGGCGAATCTGGTTCTGTTCCTTTTCCGCGTGGTATACAACGGCCCCCGGCAGCGTGAACGGTTCGTTGGCGATGACCACCACTTTGATTCCGCGTGAAACGCCGTTCTGAAGCTCCGGAAGGACCCTTGCGGCGATCTCCCTGGAAACGGAAAGGTAGACGCGCTCCTTCGCGCCGGAAAGCATATTCTGCATTTTGTACATAATGTGCTTTTCCCCCTGAACGGTGATATACCCTTCCGCCTCGCGGCAGCGCGAAGGCAGGCACTCAAGCAGCAGCGCCCGGTCTTCCTGCAGCCGCCGGAGGATATTGCCGCTGAATTCCTGCGGCGGCACCGCCGTGTAGTGCGCGGCGGCACCTTCCATCAGGCAGGCCGCTCCCTTTTCCACCAGCCCGGCAAGGATGGTGTAGGTATTGGAACGCGAAATACCGGTCAGCTTTGCCGCCTCATACCCGGTCAGGCTGCCTTCGCGGCACATCGCCATGTAAACAGCCGCCTCCAGACGGGTCAGCCCGAAATGGGTCAGCAGCTCCGCAGCATCCAAAACCTTTCACCTCGCTTTAACGTATTCCTGTATAGGAATACTATAAGATATTCCGTGGGAAAAGTCAACAAAAAAGTATCTGCAAAAAACCGGAACCGGCAATCTTTTCCGGTTCCGGGTTTTTGCTTTGAAGGCAGGCCGCTCCGCTCCCGCCCGTGTGTTCAGTATTTCAGAACGTACAGCCGGTTCGGCCTGCTGTAGCCGACCACCAGATACTGCTTGCCCTTGATTGTTGCAAACGCAATCCCCTCATTTTCTCCATGCTCTTTCAAGCGGATGGAACGGATGATTTTTCCGGAATCATTCATCACCGTCAGCTTATTGTCGGTGCAGAAATAGATTCGGCCGGCGGAAATGTCCAGCCCCTGCGGAATCCCCTGATATTTGATTTGAAACCTTTTGACAACGCTCAGATCGGACATTCTCAGAATCGTAAAATCGTGGGTGGAAAAATCATTTTTGGACGTGTGGACGACCAGATATTTTTTACTGTTGTCCACCGCGACAAGCGCCGAATTTCCGAAGCGGCTCAAATTGATATCCTTGACGACGCGCGCCTTTTTCCCGTTTCTGAAATCCACTTCATATACGTGCGCTTTTCGGTTGAACGATCCGTTTGAAACAAAAAGATCGCCGTTGGAATGATTGACCGCGATTTCCGAGCAATGGCCCAGAGAAAGCACGGCTTTGGAAATCAGCTTTCCGGCGGAGTTCAATTTGCAGAGCAACGACCCGGCTCTTTTATGCAGGTCGAAGCCAATATAGTAGCAGCCGTTGTCATACGCGACCCCCTGCATGTCTTTTCCGCAGGGCACTTTGAAAAGCATCTTCAGGTCGGCCGCCTTCACCGCCGCTTTTTTCTTTTTCACCATCTGTGCTTTTTTGACGGGCGGCGCGGGCGCGGCGGCATGGCGAATGGTTCCGCCCCCCGTTTCCGTCTTTTCATAAGCAAAGATCATAACGACAAAAAGCAGAAAAAACAACACGCTGACCATGGCCCTGTTTTTCATGATTTCATCCGCTTTCTTCCCAAATATCTTACCCGCCGCGGTAAAAAAAGAGCGACTTTTCACTCAATTTAATTTCCCTTCCGATTATCATAATACCGCAGCCGCAAAAATACAACCGTTATAAAATAAATATTTTTTATCCTTTCTTTAAATTTCCCCAACAGACCTTTCCCCCCGAAACGAAAATTTTTTATAAAAATGGACATAATAAACGGAAGCGGTCAATGGAAACAACGGATTGGGGAACAAAAAATGGTTCGTATCAGCAAATATCAGCTTTTTTGCCTGATTTTACTTTTTGAAATCGGAACCGCCGCAATTTTCGGGCTGGGATTAAACGCGAAGCAGGACGCATGGCTGGCCGTCCTGATTGCCGCGCTCGCCGGTTTTATTCTGCTGTGGTGCTATACTCAGCTGCAAAACAATTATCCGGACAAAAACCTCGCGGAAATCATTCCTGCGGTTCTTGGAAAATATTTCGGTCCGCCGCTCGTGCTGTTTTACGCCATGGAATTCATGTACTGCTCCTCCCGGAACCTCCGCGATGTCGGCGAGCTGATCATCAACACGACTCTTCCGCAAACTCCGCTCGCAGCCGTATTGATCCTGTTCATGCTGGCTATTTTCTACATTCTTTTCAAGGGTCTGGAGGTACTTGCCCGCACCAGCGAAATCATGATGCCGGTTGCCGTCGCCTTCCTGCTTGCAACGTTTTTGATGGTTGCCGTTTCGGGAAAGGTGGATCTGAAAGAACTGCAGCCGGTACTCGCAAATGGAATCCGGCCGGTTCTGGACGCGGCCTTCCCCGTTATTCTGACCTTTCCCTTTGGCGAGATGGTCGTTTTTCTTATGTATTGGAATTACCTGGGTCCCAAAAATCGCATCCGGAAAACTTCTTTTTTAGCGGCGGCCGTATCCGGCGTTCTTCTGATCGCCTCAACGGTCATCATGACCGCGGTACTGGGGGCGTACGCCCCGATTGCCGCGATTCCTCTGGTTCAGGTCATCAAAGAGATCAACATCAGCGATATTTTGTCGAATCTGGACGCCATCGGGGTGGAAATCATCTTTATCGGATGCTTTTATAAAACGGTCCTTTTTTTCTTTGCCAGCGTGCTGACGCTGAAAACGCTGTTTAAAATCAAAAACGTCAGATGGCTGATCATTCCGGAAGGCTGTTTTCTGGTGTGGTTCTGCATGGTTTCCGAGCCGAATTACACCTACCATGTCTGGCTTGGATTGAAATATACGACGAAATATATCTTTCTTCCGTTTGAAGTCGCCATACCGATCCTGCTGCTCCTGGCCGACCGGCTGAAAAAGAAAGCGGATTCCAACGCCTCGGGAGGGAACAAAAATGCAGGAAATCCTTAAATCCGGCGTAGTCCCGACGATCCTCACCCTTGCCGGTCTGCTTTATATCATCATCCTGGTGCTTTTTCTGTTGTATTATTTCGTCTTGTTTGCCATACACGCTTTGACATCCAACCGCAGAAAGTAAAAGCCCGTCCGGCACCGCCGGGCGGGACACGGTCTTACGACTCCTGCTGAATGGACTTGATTTCCATTCCGGTCCTTAAGAGTCTTGCGCTCACGCTTACGGTATACGGCACATCCGGGAAAAGGGTTTTCCAGTTGTCCTGCACCCTTTTCCACTCCTGCGGATATTTCCGGTTCAAAGCGCCGCCGAAACCGAGGATGTCCGTGCGCAGCTCTTTTTGCGCTTTATTCACGGTCGCTTTGATTTCATTTGCCAAAACCTCGCCATAGGCCTTTTCCACTTTTTCGAACACCTCCGGTTTTGAAATATCGGCGCTGCCCTGCTGTTCCCCAATATCCGCTTCCTCGTCCACGGTAATGTGAAAGGAAAGGGTCCCGTTTTCGATTTTGGGGTCGATCTTGCTTTTCGTTCGTAAAACCACGATGGAAAACAGTTTGTTTTTTGCAAAAGGAGACGGAACGTCGATAATTCCGCTTTTCATCTTTCCGGTGATCAGATTCAGCCCTCTGGTTTCAACGGCGTCAAGGTACCCGACCAGCTTGTCTTTCTGAAACACCGACGTGCCCGTGAGCTGAATCCCCTGTGTGGTATCCCCCTGCGTTTCTTTTTGTTCGGCGGGGAAAATCGGCTGGTCGACAACTTCCATCGCGCCGGTAACGGGATTGCCGACATCGCCCGAAAGAATTTTCGCCAGATCCAGCAGGGTGGAAGCGCTTGTTTTGGAGGTCATGGTGCATTTTTGAATCATATTGTTCAGGTAGGCCCCCTGTATTTCCTCCAGGCCGTGCTCCACGCCCAAAAGCTTTTCCGCCGTTGCGTTCCTGCCCACCATCACCCAGCACAGCGGCCGCCCCTCGTGGTTTCTCATGAACACGTCCACAATGTCGCCGATGCCTGCCCTGGCAAGCCGTTCCCCGACCACAATCACTTTGGTGTGGGCGAAATAAGCTTTCCGGTCCGACTGCGTGCATACGTTCCTGATCGCCTCAAACACCGTCTTTCCGCTGGCGGTCATATTTTCGATCGGGCTTTTCTCCGTAGCGCCGTCCGTTTTCAGCGCCCCCACCCTTACCACCTGAACGGTGATGTTGATCTCCCCCGTTTTGTCGTTCTGATCCAGGCCGATCGCCTCGGCGATTCCGCGCTCATTCAGCTCCGTGCTGTCCCAGCAGCCGGTGAAGAGCATCATGCAGAACACGCAAAGCAGAAGGGAGGCAATTGCTTTTTTCAATGTTTTTCATTCCTTTGATTCCCGGATTTGTTCGGCGGCGTCGAAAAATTTGCCCTTGTCAAATTTTCCGGTTCAATGGATGCCGGCCTTGATTTCATCAGCCGCAGGGGGGCCCGGATCAGCGAATCCTTCAAATCCTTCCAGACCGTCGGGGCAACCGGCGACAGGTAGGGAACCCCGAACGACCTGAGAGAGCACATGTGGGAAAGCATGATGAACAGGCCGACCGTGATTCCGTACAGGCCGAACGCCGCGCCGGAAAAGAGGAGAAAAAGCCGGAAGAGGATAATGCCGTCCAAAAGAGGAGTGACAATAAAGCTGGTGATTCCTGTCAAGGCCCCGATAATCACCATGGGGGCGCTGATAATGCCCGCACGCACGGCCGCGTCGCCGATGACCAGCGCCCCCACGATGCTGACGGCCTGACCGACCTGCCTGGGCAGCCGGACGCCCGATTCCCTGAGCAGTTCAAATATGATCAGCATGATCAGGGTTTCCACCAAACTTGGAAAGGGAATCCCCTCTCTGGACGCCGCCGCCGTAACCAGAAGAACGGTGGGTATCATCTCGGGGTCGAAGGTTTCCAGCGCGACATATAAGGCGGGAAGCAGCAGGGTGAGCAAAAAGGCGAGGAATCGGATCAGTCTGATAAAAGACGATAAATAGGGCCGGGAATAATAATCCTCGGTGATCTGAAGCGACTCGACAAACAGATAGGGCACCGTGAGCACAAACGGCGTACCCTCGCACAGGATGGCCACTCTGCCCTCCAGAAGCTTTGCCGCCACCTTGTCCGGTCTTTCACTGTTTCCGATGGTGGAAAACGGAGAAAGCGGATTGTCCTCGATCAGCTGCTCCACATATCCCGATTCCAGAATCGCGTCGATATCGATCCTGTTGAGCCGTCTTTTCACCTCTTCCACGATTTTACCGTCCGCGATCCCATTGATATAAGCGACATTGATTTCGGTATTCGTCTGTTTTCCCAGCTTCAGCGACTCAAACGTAAGATTCGGATTTTTAATGATTCTTCGCAGCAGAGAAGTATTGACGCGGAGGGTTTCCACAAACCCCTCGTGCGGGCCCCGGATGATCGGCTCCGTGTCGGGTTCTTTAATATCCCTTGTCTTTGCCCCTTTCACGCTGACGATCATCGCCGTTGGATACCCATCGATCAATAAAGCCGTGTCGCCCGATAAAACCGCATTCGTGACGGCATGAAGCGATGTTTACTCCCAAAGCTCGGAAGCATTCAGCAGGCAGTCTTTCGCTTCGCCGTATAGATCCCGGCCGATCAATTTCTCATCGGGGTCAATCAGATGAATGTTTGTCGTCAGCGGTTTGAGAATAGATTCATCAATCAGCGCTTTGTCCGCCAAACCGTCAATAAAACAAACAAACGCTTCGGTTTCGTTTCTGATTCCAATCTTAAATTTTCGGATAATCACATCCTTGCTTTTTCCGAATGTATCCTTCAGCGCCGCTTCATTCCGTCCGATTTTTTTGTCAATTGCAATTGGCTCCCTGCCGCCGTTTTCCCGACTGCCCGCTTCGTTGCCTTTTTGTTCATTTTTGATAAAATTGAGATATCTGACGTATTGTCTGATTTTTCTGAGCAATGGATCGTCACCCTCCCAAAGGCTGAATGGATTCCGCCGTTTGGTTACATTATGTCCATTTTATCAAACCGTATGACAACCGGCCTTTTCGCAAGCACGAAACGCGGCCGGAGCCCGGAGGTCAATCCGGATTCCGGCCGCGTTTCGGCGCCGATCCTTTATGGAAGCACACTTGCCGGGTCCAACGGAACCGGGCTACTTCGGTTCTTCGGATGTTAAATCATGGTGCGGGTGTTCCCTGACAACTTCCGCCGCCTGGTACAGGGCGCACATCAGGTCTGTTTCGTACTGCAGGGAAAGCGTGTCGAGCTTGGAGTAAACCTGACCCTCATAAGTTGCCACGTATTTGGGGGGAAGCCGGTTCAACGCGTAAGACAGAATATCCATTCTGCATTTTTCACATTTACAGCAGTCCAGCTTGTCAATCACTTCATCCAGCTTTTCCAGCAGCAAGGTTTCCATGTAATTTTTTAAAACCACCTGTTTCAATTTTGCACACCCGCCTCTTTATCGCTTTTTCTTTATCTTATCAGCTTTACCGTCTTTTGTAAATGCTGATAAGAAAAAAAGAAATTGAGGCGCAAAATTGCCCTTTCCAAAGCCGGAAAGGGCGAAACCGGTCTATGCGTTCTGCGCCGCCTCCGTGTCGCGGAAGAGAAGGGTGATGCACCAGATTGCAGCCAAAGCGACGACGACGAAAATAATACGGCTGCCCACAGCAGTCTGTCCGCCGAAAATCCAGCCTACGATGTCAAAATTAAAGATGCCGATGGAGCCCCAGTTCAGACCGCCGATAATAACCAGCAGCAGCGCGATTTTATCCATCATAATTTTCACTCCTTTTTGTTAGCTTGCCAACCGCCTTCCCGTTTATACATGCAAAAAGAAAAACAGCGGCCGGCCGGCGGACGCACGTTTTCCGGGATTCGGACATAAACTGCCAGTAAGACCTGTTCGGAAAGAAACGGGGGATTGCCATGGTTGAATTTGTGATGGAGTTTTCAAATGTTGAGCTTGGACGTTCCGCTGCGCAATTCCTGATTCGTCAGGGATACCCTGCGGCGTATTTCATTCATGAATATATTACGGGAGACCTGCGCTTCGGCGAGTACGGAACCATTGAAATGGTGGTC
>JAAYUL010000040.1 GCA_012517675.1 Clostridiales bacterium
GATCAGTATGCCGCGCTCAGTGGATTGAGCACACCGTAGGCCTTGTTTTCAATGTCGTCGATAAATTTGATCGCCTTGCCCGCTCCAAGCGCCACGCAGATATCGGGATCTTCCGCAATGCGCACGGGCATTTTCACTTTTTTGGAAATGAGCGTGTCCAGCCCGAACAGCCGCGAGGAGCCACCCGTCAAAATAATTCCGTCGCTGTAAACATCGCTCATCAGCTCGGGCGGTGTTTTTTCCAGCATCTCCTGCAAAGTGCGCACAATCTGCATGGCCGGCTCAATCAGGGCCTCCAGCATTTCGTCACAGGAAATGTCGGCATACTGCGGAAGCCCGGTCATTGCATTTCTGCCCTTGACCCGGTGCTTGGTTTCATCTTTTTTCGGATAAACACAGCCGATCGCATTTTTAGCTTCCTCCGCCATCCGCTGGCCGATCAGCAGGTTGTATTTTCTGCGGATAAATTTGACAATTGCTTCGTCAAACACGTTTCCCGCGATTTTAAGCGAACGGGAGATCGCGATTCCGCTCAGCGACAGAACCGCCATGTCCGTGGTGCCGCCCCCGACATCCACCACAAGGGTCCCGTAAGGCTTCGCAATGTCCACCCCGGCGCCGAGCGCCGCCGCAACCGGCTCTTCGATCAGGCAGATTTTTCGCACGCCCGCCGCGCTGATCGCGTCCACAACGGCGCGTTTTTCCACTTCGGTGATCTGGCAGGGAACGCTGACCACCACGCGCGGCATAAAGAACTTGCTGTCGCCGATCTTTTTCAGGTAATAGCTGATCAGATACTGGGCGAGGTCAAAATTGGAAATCACCCCGTTGCACAGCGGGTGTGTCACCTGTATTTTGTCGGAAGTGCGGCCGACCATGGCATAGGCTTCGTGCCCAAGCGCCACCACCTGGTCGGTTTCCAGATTAACGGCCACGACCGCCGGTTCATTCAGAATGATCCCCTTGCCATCCAGATATATTTTAACAGCCGACGTACCGAGGTCTATCGCGATGTCAGTACCAAGCATACAATCACATCCAATTTAAATTATCTTAAGATTTTACATAATATCTTTTATTATAATACGGAACCACAAACTTTTCAACATTACAGCAAAACTTCCGAAATTGCGGCACAGCGGACGGATTTTGCCCCCGCGTGCAACAGGACCTTCGCGCATTCGCCGAGCGTAGCCCCCGTCGTGACAATATCGTCTATCAAAAGGACGCTTGCGCCCTGCAAACTTCCGCCGCCGGCGGCGCGGTAAACGCCTTTCACATTGCCGCGGCGTTCTTTTCTGTCCAGTTTATGCTGTTCGCGGTTGTCTATCGTTTTGATCAGAACTTCGCGGTACGGAAGAGCCAGACGCCCGGCGGCGCGGCGGGCAACCAACTCCGACTGGTTGTACCCCCTCGTCCTCCGCCTTTCTTTGGAAATCGGAACCGCCGTGACAAAATCAAAGCGCGGCGCATCTGGAAAAAGCCCTGCGATCTGCCGCCCGAAAAAATCGGCGGAACGTGTCTGCCCATAAAATTTAAAGCGGATGATCGCCTCCCTCACCTTTCCGTCGTAGCGGTATGGAACCATACAGGAAATAGTCTTGCCGTTTTCCGCAAGATCAATACGCCGGCATGTGTCGACGCGCACGCACTCTTTTTCGCACGCGGGGCAGACGGATACCCCGAAAGGAACCACCGCGCCGCACAGCGCGCAGCGCGGCGGAAACAGGAGGTCTGCCAGAAAAGCAAAGGGCCCGTCAAATTTCATTTTCCCCGCCTCCGGTCAGAAAATAGGAAAGGCCGGTGTAGCGCCGCGTCTTTTTATCATTTTCCACCATCGTCCGAACCGTGCGCTTTGTGCCGACAAGGATCAGCAGCGATTTTGCGCGCGTAATCGCGGTGTAAAGCAAATTGCGGTAATACAGCTGCGGCGGTCCGGGATACATGGGCATGACCACCGCGGGGAATTCATTGCCCTGGCTTTTGTGGACCGTCATGGCATAAGCCAGCTCCAGCTCGGACGCAGCTTCCATGCTATACAACACAACCCGGTCGTCCATTTGCACGGTCAGCACGGACGCCCGGCGGTCAATTCCGGCCAGAACGCCCATGTCGCCGTTGAAAACGCCTTCGCCGCCTGTTCCGTCCGGTTTGGTCCACGGCAGATCGTAATCGTTTTTGATCTGCATGACCTTATCCCCTTCGCGGAAAAGCGTGCCGTTAATCGTTGCCTCCGCCTTGTTTTTTTCCGGAGGGTTGAGCGCGGCCTGAATTTTCCTGTTCAGCTCGGCGGTTCCCAATTCGCCCCGGCGCCCCGGCACAAGCACCTGAATATCCGTGAAGGGCGAATACCCGTAGCTCGCCGGAAGTCGGGAAACGCAAAGCTGGACGATGGTGGCGCTGATTTCAGACGGGCTGCCGCAGGGCAGAAAAAAGAAATCGCTGCTGTGCACGGCAAGCTCCGGCATGTTTCCACCAACGATGCGGTGCGCGTTGGTCACAATCAGGCTCTGCATGGACTGCCGGAAAATCTGCCGCAGCTGGACCACCGGAAACAATCCCGTGGCGATCAGGTCGCCCAGCACATTCCCCGCGCCGACGGAGGGAAGCTGATCGCAGTCCCCCACAAGGACAAGCCGGCACCCGAGCGGCAAGGCGCGCAGGACCGCTTCGAACACCGTAATGTCCACCATGGAAAGCTCGTCGATAATCAGCGCGTCGCATTCCAGAAGGTTCTTTTCATTTTTAGCAAAAACGGGAAAGTCGTTTTCGTCCCACTCCACCTGCAACAGGCGGTGAATGGTTTTTGCCTCCTGACCGGTCAGCTCGGACATTCGCTTGGCCGCCCGACCGGTCGGCGCGGCCAGCAGGACCCTTTCCCCCTTCTGGGACAAAATCTGAATAATGGCGTTTAAGGTCGTGGTTTTTCCTGTTCCCGGCCCGCCGGTCAGAATCAGCATGCCGCGGGAGAGCGCCTCCCGTATCGCCTGTTTCTGCCCCGCCGCGTATTCGATTTGAAATTCACGCTCGATCTGCACGATGGAATCTTCGATCCCGATGATCGACTGGGCCGGGTAGCGCATCATCATGCAGAGCCTGCCCGCCGTGTAGACCTCGGAACGGTACATGACCGGAGCAAAAATGTATTCCCGGTCGGAAAATATTTTGGGAACGACGGCGCCTTCCGCTTTCAATGCTTCCAATACCTCCGCGGCCAGCGGCGGGTCCACCCCGAGCATGCGCGCGGAAGCCGCGAGCAGCTTGTCCGAGGGCAGGCAGGTGTGGCCGTTCCCGATATTATGCTTCAGAACATAGACAATGCCCGCTCGGATTCGGCAAATATCATCCTGCGGACGCTCCAGCGCGGCGGCGATTCCGTCGGCCCGTTCAAATCCGATGGCCAGGTTTTCCTCGCAAAGGCAGTACGGGTCCTGCTGAATCCGCTCCACGGATTCCTGGCCGTACCGCTTCCAAACGCGGACGGCTTCCTCCGGGCGGATGCCGTAGCTGCCCAGGTAGACCATAATCTCCCGAATTCCGCGCATTTTGCGGAACTCGTCGCTCATTTTGACCGCCTTTGCCCGGGTGATTCCCTTAACGGTGCACAGGCGCTCCGGCTCGTTCTCCAAAACTTGGAGCGTGTTTTCCCCAAAGGCGTCCACGATTTTCGCCGCCGTTCCCGGGCCGATCCCCTTCACCGCGCCGGAAGAAAGATATTTCAGCATGGCGGCGGCGGTGGACGGACGGGAGCGTTCGCACGCTTCCACCTTGAACTGAGTGCCGTAATTCGGGTTGTTCACCCAATTGCCCATCAGGTGAAGCTCCTCCCCCGCGTTGACAAACGGCATGGTTCCCACCGCCGTGACAAGCTCGCCTTCGCTGTTCACTTCAATAATTGCGTATCCGTTTTTTTCATTCTGAAAAATGACCTGCTCCACCGAGCCGTTCATTTCCAGAAGAGTGTTTTCCTGCATATTGCATCCTCGGTATTTATCGTAGTGATTTCAGTATAATACATCCGCTATGTATTGTAAACCTGCCGTTCCAACATTTCGCCGAGCTCCGACGGCGTGCAGATTTCCACGGCGGGATTCCGCGCGGCGATAATCCGGCAGACCGTCGCGGTTTCTTCATCCATTCCGCAGTCCACACAGACCACTTTTTTGTCGTTTTCCGGAATCCATTCCAGTTTTTCCAAAGCGCTGCCGAGCATCCATTCGGCGCTTTCCTCATGGCCCTGCACCGGAACAAAAATAAACAGCTTCCCGGAACGCTTGTTTTTCAACAGCCAGTGCGCCGTGTACCGCACAAGATCCACCGCTCCCGCAATGGCAAGCAAAGAAATCAATACGGCCGCGATTGTTTCGGGCATAAAAATCACCTCATCACATTTTATGTGACGAGGTGAAATATTGACCGGATTTATTTCTTCAGCGCGGCCTTCAGCGCATCGGTTTTGTCGCGTTTTTCCCAGCTGACACCCAAATCCTCTCGGCCCATATGCCCGTAGTTGGAAACCGCGCGGTAAATCGGCTTGCGCAGGTCGAGGTCGCGGATGATCGCGGTCGGGCGAAGGTCAAAGACCTTGGAAACCGCGTCCGCAAGCTCTTCATTCGAATACGACGACGTTCCGAACGTTTCCACCATGATGGAAACCGGACGCGCCACGCCGATGGCATAGGCCAGCTGTACCTCGCATTTTTTCGCAAGGCCCGCCGCGACGATGTTTTTCGCAATATAGCGCGCCGCATAAGCCGCGGAGCGGTCCACCTTGGTCGGATCCTTTCCGGAAAAAGCGCCGCCGCCGTGCCTGCCGTAGCCGCCGTAGGTGTCGACAATAATCTTTCTGCCGGTCAGCCCGCTGTCGCCCACCGGGCCGCCGATGACAAAGCGGCCGGTCGGGTTGACAATAAACCTGGTATTCCCGTCGAGCCACTTTTCCGGAATGACCGCGCGGATTACCTGCTCAATCACGTCCCTGCGGATCTGCTCCAGCGATACGTCCGGGTCGTGCTGGGTGGAAATCAGCACCGTGTCCACCCGAACCGGCCGGTCGCCGTCGTATTCCACAGTCACCTGCGTTTTCCCGTCCGGGCGAAGGTAAGACAACGTTTTATCCTTGCGGACCTGCGCCAGCCGTCTGGCAAGCTTATGAGCCAGCGAAATGGAAAGCGGCATCAGCTCCGGCGTTTCGTCGCAGGCGTAACCGAACATCATGCCCTGGTCGCCCGCTCCGATCCGGTCGTTTTCGTCGGTGGCGCCGCTTTTCGCTTCCAAAGACTGATTGACGCCCATCGCAATATCCGGCGACTGAACGTCGATGGACGTAATCACGCCGCAGGTGTTGCCGTCGAATCCGTAAGCCGGGTTGTCATAACCAATATCGCGCACCACGTCACGCACGATGGAAGGAATGTCCACATAGCATTCCGTGGAAATCTCCCCCATTACATGGACCACACCGGTTGTCGCGGTCACTTCACAGGCCACATGAGCCTGCGGGTCCTGTGCGATAATTGCGTCCAGCACGGCATCCGCAATCTGGTCACACAGCTTGTCCGGATGCCCTTCCGTAACGGACTCCGATGTAAAAGAATGATGTGACATAAAAAATCCTCCTTTTGGTATTCCTTTGAAAACTCAGAAAAAATTAAACACGCCGTCCGGGAAACCCGAACGGCGTGTTTTCCACCTCATCTATCGGCTTACCCGCAGGAATTGGCACCTTGCCGCACTGGCAGGTTGCCGGACATCACAGGGCCTGTTCCCTCCGTCACTCTTGATAAGGACATATTTAATTTCAGTAACACTTATTATAACCCAAACCATTAAAAAAGTAAAGACCTGAATACGGATTTTCCGCTTGATCCGCAAGCTCCTGTAATTCAGGCGGGATCACCGATGCAGGATGGGGCTTACATGTTTATAAAGCAGGAAGGTAATGATGGAAACCAAAACGCCCTTCAGAAGATTGAACGGGGCGACCGCGAGAATCACAAAGGTTTCAAGGCTGTTGATGGAAGAATTCACGGCGGCTCCCATTTGAACCAACGCCTGGAGCTGCATGTGGAACACAGCGGCATAAACGGGAAGCAGCAGATAATAGTTCAGCAGACACCCGACGATGCCCATGCTGACCGTACCCACCGCCATTCCGATCAGGGCGGATTTTTTCGACTTGCGGCGCTGATAAAGAATCGCGCTCGGAACCACCATCGAGCAGCCGATCAGAAAATTGGCCAATTCGCCGACCCCGCCGGTCATGGTTCCTTTGAGAACAATATGAAGAAGATTTTTGATCAGCTCGATCACCACGCCCGCCATCGGTCCCATGGCGAAGCTGCCGATCAGAACCGGAACGTCGCTGAGGTCGATTTTATAAAAGCCCGGAGTAAACCACAACGGAATTTCAATCAGCATCAACACGGTTGAAATGGCGGATAAAATGCCGATCTGCGCAATTCCCTTCGCGCTGAAAAGGGATGCTCTGCTTTTGATTTGTGTCTGCATAAATACTTGCTCCTTTGTTTTTCGCTGTCTACGAAAAAAAATCCCGCAGTAAAACTGCGGGACGAAAATACGCATATCTGCGTGTTCTTCTTCCATCCGGACTATACCGTCGGCTTTGGGATCGCACCAAATCCGCTTTCGCTCGCGGGCTCGTCGGCTTTTGCCGCATTACCGCCGGTGGGGAATCGCGCCCCGCCCCGAAGACAGCTGTTGATTTGTATTTATTTTAACATTGCCGTCGCGTTGTGTCAAGAAAGATCCTGGTACTCTTTCGGGATATTTTTATCAATGATGTCCTTAATGTAGCTTACGCTGAAACCGGAGGTATATTTCCTCACACCATGCGCTTTTGCAAGCGTATCGCTGTACTGGCTGAGCGGGTAGATCGTAATATTGGTCGCGTGTGGGCCGTACTGTGTGACGATCGGCTTGAACTTCATCCCGGTAAACGTTGTTTTGCCGGTGGAAAAATCCTTGGTAACCGTCACCGTCAGCAGGCCGCTGACCATATTCTTCCCGGACTGCTGTGCGGAAACCAGATTTCCGAATGCAAACATGACCGGACATTTGGTGCCGTCTTTTCTGGTTAAAACCATCAGCTTCTGAACCACATGCGGGTGATTGCCGAAAATAATATCGGCGCCCCAGTCAACCATCTCCTGGGCCAGCGTTTTTTGCTTTTCGGTAAGCGTGTAAGAGTTTTCCGTACCCCAATGCACGGAAATGACAACCACGTCCGCCATTGATTTCGCCTTCTTGATCAGGCGCTCGATCGTCGCGGTGTCACTGGCGTAAATCAGGCGGTATTTGGAATTTTTAGGCAGGTACAAGCCGTTCGTCATTTCCGTAATGCCGATATGCGCCGTCTTGATGCCCTTTGCCTCCACAATGCGGATGTTGTCCATGTCGGCGTCATTCCGGTACGCTCCAATCGCTTTGACCGGCTGAGTATCCCAGTAATCCAGCGCGGCGGCAAGGCCCTTCTCCCCCTGGTCAAGCACATGGTTGTTCGCCTGGTTGATCACATCGAAGCCCAGCTTGACCAGCTCGTCCCCCAATTCGGTGGGGGAATTGAAGCGCGGGTACCCGGAAAGCGGTGCCACCCTTCCCGCCAGTATGGTTTCCTGATTGATGACCGAGATATCCGCGTTCTTAATATCGTCCGCAATACGCGCGTACACCGGACTGAAATCGTAGCCCTTTCCGCCCGCGCGCGTGTTGGCCTGCTTGTAGATGACGTCGTGGATCAGATTGTCGCCCGCCCCCAAAATGGTGATGGAAACAGGCTTCTGAACCGGTTTCGAGGACTGTGCGGCAGAAGCCGCGGAAACACTCTTCGCGGAGGAAGAAGGCACGGCAGCGGCCGATTTCGGCTGAATCAGATTCTGATACAGCAGCATCACTGCGGTAATGGCGATCCCGGCGAGAAGCACGGCGGAAAACGCTTTGAATATGACTTCCCCTCTCCTTTGTCTTCTGCTTCGGTATACCTTCATAAAATTTCACCCATTTCAATCTTAAAATCGCCGCATTCACATCGTTTCAAAAGCGGATGTCCCGTTTTTGCCCGACCACGCACCGTTACATACCCAATCGATGCTTTACAGGGGAAAGGAACGGGACACAATAATTTACAGTATTGATTATAGCATTCATTGAAGAAAAAAGCCATAGCCTTTTCGGTCCTGCAAAACACAAAACAGCTCCGCCCATAAGGACGGAGCTGTTCCCGCAAGTGAGTAAAAAACTCAGCTGTTGATTTTGATAACAACGCCGGAACCGACGGTGTGGCCGCCTTCACGGATAGCGAAACGCAGGCCTTCTTCGATCGCGATAGGAGTGATCAGTTCAACATCCATTTCCACGTTATCGCCGGGCATGCACATCTCAGTGCCTTCCGGCAGCTGAATCACGCCGGTCACGTCGGTGGTTCTGAAATAGAACTGGGGACGGTAGTTGTTGAAGAACGGAGTATGACGGCCGCCTTCTTCCTTGGTCAGAACATAAACCTGGCCGCGGAATTTGGTGTGCGGGTGAATGGTTCCCGGCTTTGCAAGAACCTGGCCGCGTTCCACTTCGTTTCTCTGAATGCCGCGGAGCAGCGCGCCGATGTTGTCGCCGGCCTCTGCGAAATCCAGAGTCTTCTTGAACATTTCAAGTCCGGTCAGAACGGACTTTCTACGCTCTTCGGTCAGGCCGATGATTTCAACCTCTTCTCCGACCTTCGCCGTACCGCGCTCCACTCTTCCGGTGGCGACGGTGCCGCGGCCGGTGATGGTGAACACGTCTTCAACAGGCATCAGGAAGGGCAGGTCGGACTTGCGTTCCGGAGTCGGAATGAAGCTGTCGACCGCGTCCATCAGCTCGTGAATGCATTTGTATTCGGGAGCGTTGGTGTCGGTAGATTTGGACTCAAGGGCAACCAGAGCGGAACCGCGGATGATCGGGGTATCGTCGCCCGGGAATTCATATTCATTCAGGAGGTCACGGATTTCCATTTCCACGAGGTCAAGGAGCTCCGGATCGTCAACCTGGTCGACTTTATTCATGAAAACCACAATGTAGGGCACGCCAACCTGACGGGCAAGCAGAATGTGCTCTCTGGTCTGCGGCATCGGGCCGTCGGCGGCGGAAACGACCAGGATCGCACCGTCCATCTGAGCGGCGCCGGTGATCATGTTTTTGACATAGTCGGCATGGCCGGGGCAGTCAACGTGAGCATAGTGGCGCTTTGCGGTCTGATACTCAACGTGGGCGGTGTTGATGGTAATGCCGCGCTCTCTCTCTTCAGGAGCCTTATCGATGTTTGCATAATCAACGAAATCAGCTTCGCCGCTGAAATTAAGGACCTTAGTGATGGCTGCGGTCAGAGTGGTCTTGCCATGGTCAACGTGACCGATGGTGCCAATGTTAACATGGGGTTTGGATCTGTCAAACTTTGCTTTTGCCATTGGAAATCCTCCTTTTTATTACACAGATATTAATTATTAAATTTCGAGCTATGCCTATCATTTTATCAATATTACTGACAAAAATCAAGCGTATTCTATCAACTTACTCGGACTTTTTGCCGCGTGTGGAGATAATCTTTTCCGACACGGATTTCGGCACTTCCTGAGAAGTCGCAGGCTCCATCACATACTGACCGCGGCCCTGCGTTTTGGAACGCATATCGGTTGCGTAACCGAACATTTCGGACAGCGGAACATGTGCTCTGATCTGCTGTGCGCCGGAAACGGCATCCATGCCTTCGATCAGGCCGCGGCGGGAGTTCAGGTCGCCGATCACGTCGCCCATGTACTCTTCCGGAACGGTTACGGTAACCTTCATGATGGGCTCCAGAATGACGGGGCTCGCCTTTCTCATCGCCTCTTTGAAGGCCATGGAACCGGCGATCTTAAACGCCATTTCGGAGGAGTCGACTTCATGGTAGGAGCCGTCGTACAGAGTGACCTTTACGTCGCACACCGGGTAGCCCGCAAGCACGCCGGAAAGCATCGCGCCCTGAATACCCTGGTCAACCGCCGGGATGTATTCCTTCGGAATCGCACCGCCGACCACAGCGTTGACAAATTCATAGCCGTTGCCCGGGTTGGGCTCAATCCTGATCTTAACGTGACCGTACTGGCCGCGCCCGCCGGACTGACGCGCGTATTTGGTGTCGACATCCGCGTTGCCGCGAATGGTTTCCTTATAGGCAACCTGCGGCTTGCCGACATTTGCTTCCACCTTGAATTCGCGCAGAAGACGGTCGACAATGATTTCCAGGTGAAGCTCGCCCATGCCGGCGATAATCGTCTGGCCGGTCTCTTCGTTGGTGTAGGTGCGGAACGTCGGGTCCTCTTCCGCGAGCTTGGCAAGGGCAAGGCCCATTTTTTCCTGGCCGGCCTTTGTCTTCGGCTCAATCGCCACCTCGATAACCGGATCCGGAAACTCCATGGATTCCAGAATAATCGGGTGCTTTTCATCGCAGAGCGTATCGCCCGTGGTGGTGTTCTTCAGGCCGACGGCCGCAGCGATGTCACCGGCGTAAACAACGTCGATGTCCTGACGGTGGTTGGCGTGCATCTGAAGGATGCGGCCCAGACGCTCGTTGTTGTCCTTCGTGGAGTTATAAACCGTGGAACCGGCCTGAATGGTGCCGGAATACACACGGAAGAAGCACAGCTTGCCGACAAACGGATCTGTGGCAATTTTGAACGCGAGCGCGGAAAACGGAGCGTCGTCGCTGGATTCGCGGTGGTCGTCCTCGCCGGTTTCAGGGTCAACGCCCTTGATCGGGGGAACGTCGGTCGGGGAAGGCATATAGGCGATAATCGCATCCAGCAGCTTCTGAACGCCCTTGTTGCGGTAGGAAGTGCCGCAGGTGACGGGAACCATGCTGTTGGCGATTGTGGACTTGCGGATGGTCGCCATGATTTCTTCCTTCGTCAGTTCTTCGCCGTTCAGGTATTTCTCCATCAGGGCATCGTCCTGCTCCGCCACATGCTCAATCAGCTCATTGTGATATTTTTCGGCAAGCTCGCGCATGTCTTCCGGAATTTCTTCCACATGCATTTCCTTGCCCATTTCATCATAATAAACGTCGGCCTTCATTTCCACCAGGTCGATAATTCCGCGGAAGGTATCCTCGGAACCGATCGGAAGCTGGATCGGCACGGCATTGCACTTCAGGCGATCCTTCATCATCTGAACCACACGGTAAAAATCGGCGCCCATGATGTCCATTTTATTCACATAGGCCATGCGCGGGACGTGGTATTCCTCAGCCTGGCGCCAAACGGTTTCAGACTGCGGTTCAACGCCGCCCTTCGCGCAGAAAACCGTTACGGAACCGTCGAGCACACGCAGGGAGCGCTCCACTTCCACCGTAAAGTCAACGTGGCCGGGGGTGTCGATGATGTTGATTCTGTGGCCTTTCCAAAAGCAGGTAGTCGCGGCCGAGGTAATGGTGATGCCTCTTTCCTGCTCCTGCACCATCCAGTCCATCGTCGCGGCACCGTCATGCACTTCGCCTATCTTATGGTTAATCCCTGTATAATACAGGATACGTTCCGTGGTGGTTGTTTTACCGGCATCAATATGAGCCATAATGCCGATATTACGGGTTAATTCAAGTGATACCTGCCTTGGCATAATTTCCTCCTTAAAAAATGTGTGAATGTGTTCGGGTTTTGAACATTACAAAACAGAATCTGGCCGATAAAGCCGGATCACCATCTGTAATGAGCAAACGCCCTGTTGGCTTCAGCCATCTTATGCGTGTCGTCACGCTTCTTGGCGGCTCCGCCAGCACCATTTACAGCATCAAGGATTTCACCGGCAAGTCTTTCTTTCATGGTCTTTTCAGACCTGAGTCTCGAATATGCGGTCATCCAGCGCAAGCCCAGCGTCTGTCTTCTTTCCGGGCGGACTTCCATCGGGACCTGGTAGGTCGCGCCGCCGACGCGGCGTGCTTTTACTTCGAGAGACGGCATGACATTTTCCATGGCAGCCTCGAAAACCTCCAGAGGTTCCTTTCCGGTTTTTTCGCCGATAATATCAAATGCACCGTATACGATTTTCTGGGCGACGCCCTTCTTTCCGTCGATCATGATATTATTGACAAGACGTGTTACAAGCTTGGAATTATACATCGGGTCCGGCAAAACATCACGTTTTGCAACATTACCTCTTCTTGGCACTTTACTTCCCTCCTTCACATGAATGATATCACAGGTACTCGAAAGCGACAAACTCCCGTGGCCAATACAGAGGCGTTAAATCTATCATTATAACGCCGCCGCATTGTGTTAAAAACATGCAGCCGTTCGGTTTCTGTCATTTTAAATTACCTTACTTTTTCGCGGCTTTTGCCGCGCCGGCCTTGGGCCGTTTCGCGCCATACTTGGAACGGGCCTGCATACGGTTGGCAACGCCCTGCGCGTCGAGAGTACCGCGGATAATGTGGTAACGCACGCCAGGCAGATCCTTTACACGGCCGCCGCGGATCATCACGACGCTGTGCTCCTGCAGATTGTGGCCGACGCCCGGAATATAGGCGCTGACTTCAATCCCGTTGGAAAGCCTTACCCTCGCGATTTTTCTAAGGGCAGAGTTCGGCTTCTTCGGGGTAGCGGTCTTTACAACCGTGCACACACCACGCTTTTGGGGGGAATCCTGATCAATGGAAACACGTTTTTTGGAATTCCATCCCTTCAGCAGAGCCGGAGCCTTGGCTTTTTTAACGGCGACTTCTCTTCCTGTATGGACTAACTGGTTAAATGTTGGCATAAGACACCTCCTCACATCAATTTTGATATGTTAAGCGAATATTAGTATATCCGCTGTAACAGCGATTTACTCTGAAACAGACGACGCCTGTTCCGGCACAGTGCCGGAACAGGACGGCTTTCCGTATCATACCATCACAATTTGTTATTATACCGCTATACCGCGTCGTTTGTCAATACTTCATTTGTCGGACGGATTTCAACGTCGTTGTAGCATTTCATTCCGGTTCCGGCAGAAATCAGTTTACCGATGATGACATTCTCCTTCAGGCCCAGCAGCGGATCGACCTTTCCCTTGATGGCGGCGTCGGTCAGCACGCGCGTGGTTTCCTGGAAGGAAGAGGCGGAAAGGAAGGAATCGGTCGCGAGGGACGCTTTGGTAATGCCGAGCAGAACCGGGGTGTAGGTCGCTTCGCGAAGATCGGTTTCCCCATCCGCAATGCGCTTGCGGATGACCTCGTTTTCCGTTTCAAGCTCGGTCTTTTCCACCAGCGAGCTGGGCAGCAGCGTGGTGTCGCCCGCGTCGTCGATCTTGACCTTTTTCATCATCTGGCGGACGATGACTTCAATGTGCTTGTCGTTGATGTCAACGCCCTGCATGCGGTAAACACGCTGCACTTCTTCAATCAGGTAATCCTGAACCGCCTGCGTGCCGCTGATGGCGAGAACGTCGTGCGGGTTCACGGAGCCTTCGGTCAGCCTTGTGCCGGCCTTGATGGACTGTTTTTCATTTACAATGATGCGCGAACCGAACGGAATCAGGTAGGACTTGGACTCGCCGGTTTCATCATTGGTAACGACAACATGCCG
Source organism: Clostridiales bacterium (assembly GCA_012517675.1). Lineage (GTDB taxonomy): Bacteria > Bacillota > Clostridia > Oscillospirales > Acutalibacteraceae > Caproiciproducens. The sequence continues at coordinate 13,593 of JAAYUL010000040.1, forward strand.
GTTTTTCTTGATTTCCTCAAAGGATACCACGCCGGAAATCTCGCTGATAATGGCAAGATGCTTCGGCTTGCGGCCTTCGAAAAGCTCTTCCACGCGGGGCAGACCCTGTGTGATATCCTCCGCGCTGGCCACGCCGCCGGTGTGGAAGGTTCTCATGGTGAGCTGCGTGCCCGGTTCGCCGATGGACTGCGCGGCGATAATGCCGACCGCTTCGCCCACGGTTACGGGCTGGGCATTCGCAAGGTTGGCGCCGTAACACTTTTTGCACACGCCGTGCTTGGCGCGGCAGTTCAGGATGGAACGGATCTTGATGCGTTCCGTCCCCTTGCCGACAATAATGTCCGCGTCGTTTTCATCGATCAGCTTATCCTTGGAAACAAGGACTTTGCCGGTTTCCTCATCGACAAAATCTTCCACAAGATAACGGCCGAGCAGGCGCTCGTGCAGCGATTCAATCGACTCCTTGCCCTCGCGGATATCATAAATTTCAAGGCCTTCCGTTGTGCCGCAGTCGTCTTCGCGGATAATAACATCCTGCGAAACGTCCACCAGCCGGCGGGTCAGGTAGCCGGAGTCCGCCGTTCTCAGAGCGGTATCGGCAAGGCCCTTTCTGGCGCCGCGGGAGGAAATGAAGTATTCCAGAATGTTCATGCCCTCACGGTAGTTGGCGCGAATCGGGATTTCGATCGTGCGGCCGGAGGTATTTGCAATCAGTCCGCGCATACCGGCAAGCTGGCGAATCTGGCTCATGGAACCACGGGCTCCGGAATCCGCCATCATGAAGATCGGGTTGTAGCGGTTCAGGTTCTTCTGCAGCGCGTTGGAAACATCGTCCGTCGCCTTCGCCCAGATTTTCAGGACCGCGTTGTAGCGCTCATTGTCGGAAAGCAAGCCGTTTTTGAACTGGTCGAACACCGTGTCGATCTTCTGTTCCGCGGCATTGATGATCTCTTTCTTTTCCGGCGGGATCGTCGCGTCGCTGACGGCCACCGTAATGGCGCTCAGCGTGGAATACTTGTAGCCCTGGGACTTGATGGCGTCAAGCACGTCCGCCGTCTGTGCGGTGCCGTGCTTTTTGATGCACTTGTCAATGATCTTTCCGAGCTGCTTTTTGCCGACCAGAAAGTCGATTTCATACTGAAACAGGTTTTCCGTGTCGGAACGGTCCACAAAGCCGAGATCCTGCGGAATCGGGCGGTTGAAGATCATGCGCCCCACCGTGGTGTCCACCAGCCTGCTGACCTTTTGGCCGTCGATTTCCAAGGTCCTGCGCACTTTAATTTTCGCATGAAGGCCGACCGCTTTCGCGTCGTAGGCCATGATCGCCTCGTCAAAGTTCGCAAAAACCTTTCCTTCGCCCTTTTCCCCTTCTTTTTCCAGCGTCAGGTAATAGGAACCGAGCACCATGTCCTGCGTCGGCACGGCAACCGGGCGCCCGTCGGAGGGCTTCAGAAGGTTGCCGGCGGCCAGCATCAGGAAGCGGGCCTCGGCCTGCGCCTCCGCGGAAAGCGGAACGTGAACGGCCATCTGGTCGCCGTCGAAGTCGGCGTTGTAAGCCGTGCAGACCAGCGGATGCAGCTTCAGGGCGCGGCCCTCCACCAGCACCGGCTCGAACGCCTGAATGCCCAGCCTGTGCAGCGTGGGCGCGCGGTTGAGAAGGACCGGGTGATTCTTGATCACGATTTCAAGCGCGTCCCAAACCTCGGGCTTGGCGCGCTCCACCGCTTTTCTGGCGGCTTTGATGTTGCCCGCCGCGCCGGTTTCCACCAAGCGCTTCATGACGAACGGCTTGAACAGCTCCAGCGCCATTTCCTTCGGCAGGCCGCACTGGTACATTTTCAGTTCAGGGCCGACAACGATAACCGAACGGCCGGAATAGTCGACGCGTTTTCCGAGAAGATTCTGGCGGAAACGCCCCTGCTTTCCTTTCAGCATGTCGGAAAGGGATTTGAGCGGGCGATTGTTCGGGCCGGTAACCGGCCTGCCGCGGCGGCCGTTGTCGATCAGCGCGTCCACCGCTTCCTGCAGCATGCGTTTTTCGTTGCGGACAATAATATCCGGCGCGCCGAGCTCCAGCAGCCTTTTCAGACGGTTGTTGCGGTTGATGACGCGGCGGTACAGGTCGTTCAGGTCGGAGGTGGCGAAACGGCCGCCGTCGAGCTGAACCATGGGGCGGATATCCGGCGGAATGACCGGAACCACGTCGAGGATCATCCATTCCGGGCGGTTGCCGGAAAGGCGGAAGGCTTCCACCACCTCAAGGCGTTTGAGAATCCGGACGCGCTTCTGGCCGGAAGCGCTCTCCAGCTCCTCTTTCAACTCTTCGGAGGTCTGGTCGAGGTCGATTTCGGCAAGAAGCTTTTTAATCGCTTCCGCGCCCATGGAGGCTTCGAAATCATCCTCGTATTTTTCACGCATATCGCGGTATTCTTTTTCATTGAGCAGCTGCTTTTTGGACAGCTCGCGCACATTGCCCGGGTCGGTGACAATATAAAGCGCAAAATACAGGACCTTTTCCAGCATGCGGGGCGAAATATCGAGAATCAGGCCCATGCGGGAGGGAATTCCCTTAAAGTACCAGATATGGGACACCGGCGCGGCCAGCTCAATGTGGCCCATGCGCTCGCGGCGAACCTTGGCGCGGGTGACCTCTACCCCGCAGCGTTCGCAGATTTTGCCCTTGTAACGGATTCTTTTATATTTGCCGCAGTGGCATTCCCAGTCCTTCTGGGGCCCGAAGATGCGTTCGCAGAACAGGCCGTCGCGTTCCGGCTTCAGGGTGCGGTAATTGATCGTTTCCGGCTTTTTCACTTCGCCATGGGACCATTCCCTGATTTTTTCCGGTGAGGCAAGTCCAATCTTGATTGATTCAAAAGTGTTAAATTGCATGTTACAGCCCCCTTTTATTCAAGTTTGTCGCTGTCGTCAGAAATATCAAAGGGTTCATCCTCGTCAAAATCATCTTCACCGCTTTCCTCATCGCCGTCGAATTCGTCCGAATTGTCGAACAGATCGCCGTCCTCCGTTTCATCGACCGAGTAGCCCTCCAGATTATCGGCGACATTCTGTTCGTCAAAGTTGGCGTCCGCCGGGTTGAATCCGATGTCGTCATCGTCGTCAAAATTCTGTTTGAGGTCAATTTCCTCGTCGTTTGCGTCAAGCACCTTGACATCCAGCCCAAGGGACTGCAGCTCCTTGATCAGGACCTTGAAGGATTCCGGAACGCCCGGCGCCGGGATATTCTGGCCCTTTACGATCGCCTCATAGGTCTTTACGCGGCCGACCACGTCGTCCGACTTGACCGTAAGGATTTCCTGCAGGGTGTAGGCCGCGCCGTACGCTTCGAGCGCCCAGACTTCCATTTCGCCGAAACGCTGGCCGCCGAACTGCGCCTTGCCGCCCAAAGGCTGCTGGGTCACAAGGGAATACGGGCCGGTGGAGCGGGCATGGATCTTGTCGTCGACCAGGTGGTGCAGCTTCAGGTAGTACATCACGCCGACGGTAACCGGATTGTCGAAATACTCGCCGGTGCGGCCGTCCTTCAGGATGGTTTTGCCGTCTTCGCTGATGCCGGCCTGCTTGAAGCATTCCACAATATCGGCCTCGTGCGCGCCGTCGAACACGGGGGTCATGATTTTCCAACCGAGCGCTTTGGCGGCATAGCCGAGGTGAACCTCAAGCACCTGCCCGATATTCATACGGGAAGGAACGCCCAGGGGGTTCAGAACAATGTCGAGCGGGGTGCCGTCCGGCAGGAAAGGCATATCCTCAACCGGAAGGATGCGCGAAACGACGCCCTTGTTGCCGTGGCGGCCCGCCATTTTGTCGCCGACGGAAATTTTACGCTTCTGGGCAAGGTAGCAGCGAACCACCTTGTTCACGCCGGGGCTCAGCTCGTCGTGGCTGTTCTCGCGGGTAAAGACCTTCACGTCCACCACAATGCCGGATTCGCCGTGCGGCACACGCAGGGAAGTATCCCTGACCTCGCGCGCTTTTTCGCCGAAAATGGCGCGCAGCAAGCGCTCCTCCGCCGTCAGCTCGGTTTCGCCCTTCGGAGTGACCTTGCCGACCAGAATGTCGCCCGCACGGACCTCGGCGCCCACGCGGATGACGCCGTTTTCATCCAGATCGCGAAGAAGATCTTCGTTCACGTTCGGAATGTCGCGGGTGATTTCCTCCGGCCCGAGCTTTGTGTCGCGGGACTCGGTTTCGTATTCTTCAATATGAATGGAAGTGTACACATCGTCGCGGACGATCTTTTCGCTGATCAGGACCGCGTCCTCGTAGTTATAGCCTTCCCATGTCATAAAGCCGATCAGGGCGTTTTTGCCAAGGCTGATTTCGCCGTCCTTGGTTGCGGGGCCGTCGGCAATCACGTCGCCGACCTCTACGCGCTGATTCACTTCGACCACAGGAACCTGATTAAAGCAGGTTCCCTGATTGGAACGCATGAATTTGATAATATGATAGACGTCCGTGCGGCCGTCGTCACAGGTAACGCGAACCTCGTTCGCGCTGACGCTGCGCACCACGCCGGCGTGTTTTGCAAGGACGCATACGCCGGAGTCGACGCCCGCCTTGTATTCCATGCCGGTGCCGACAATCGGGGACTCCGTTTTCAGAAGGGGAACCGCCTGGCGCTGCATGTTGGAACCCATCAGCGCGCGGTTGGCGTCGTCGTTTTCAAGGAACGGGATCATCGCGGTGGCAACGGACACAACCATCCGCGGGGAAACATCCATATAATCGGCCTTCTCGCGCTCCACCTCAAGGAATTCTCCGCGGCAGCGGGCGTTGACCTTGTGGTCCTGGAAACGGCCCTGCTCGTCCAGAGGTTCGTTCGCCTGCGCAACAATGAAATCGTCCTCCACGTCCGCGGTCATATAAACCACTTCGCGGGTCACCACGCCGGTTTTTTTGTCCACACGGCGGAACGGCGCCTCAATAAAGCCGTATTCATTGATCCGCGCAAAGGTCGCAAGATAGGAAATCAGGCCGATGTTCGGGCCTTCAGGGGTTTCGATCGGGCACATGCGGCCGTAATGGCTGTAGTGAACGTCGCGCACCTCAAATCCCGCGCGGTCTCTGGAAAGGCCGCCCGGGCCCAGGGCGGAAAGACGGCGCTTATGCGTCAGCTCCGCGAGCGGATTGGTCTGGTCCATGAACTGGGACAGCGGCGAGGAACCGAAAAATTCCTTGATCGCGGCGACGACCGGACGGATATTGATGAGGGAGTGCGGGGTCAGCACCTCCAGATCCTGCGCCTGCAGTGTCATCCGTTCGCGGATGACGCGCTCCAGACGGGAAAACCCGATGCGGAACTGGTTCTGCAGCAGCTCGCCGACGGAACGGATGCGCCGGTTGCCGAGATGGTCGATGTCGTCCACGCTGCCGAGGCCCACGGCCAGGCAGTTCATATAGTTAATGGAGGAAAAGATATCGTCGATGATGATGTGCTTCGGAATCAGTTCGTCCAGCTGCGATTTGACTTCCTCGCGGATCTCGTCGTCATTGGAGCAGGACTCCAGAATTTTCGCAAGCACGCTGAAACGGACCCTTTCGTTCACACCGCACTCGGCTTTCGCGTCGAACCCAA
>JAAYUL010000041.1 GCA_012517675.1 Clostridiales bacterium
CGCCGCCGGTACAAGCCGTAGATCAGGTTTGTGTTGCCGATGCTGGCTAAAAAAATCATGGCGCCTTTTCCTCCAGGCTTTCCGTGATTGCCCGGAGAATTTCGCCCACTTCGGCAAGGGCGCCCTTGCCCCGGTCCCCGTCCGCGAGAATGGTCTCCCTCGGCTCAATGATCCGGTATCCGCGCTTTTTCAGTTTGGCGAGGTTTTCCTGTACGACCGGATTTTCATACATCCGGGTGTTCATGGCAGGCGCGAGCAGCATGGGAATGCCCTGCATGGCGAGCGCGGCGGAAGAAAGCATGTCGTCGGCGATGCCGTTTGCGATTTTTCCGATGATGTCCGCGCTCGCGGGCGCAACGACGAACAGGTCCGCCTTTTTGGAAAGTGAAATATGCTTGACTTCGCTCGGGTCGTCCATCTGAAACACGTCGGTATAAACCCGGTTTTTCGACAGGGTCTGGAGCGTGAGCGGCGTGATGAATTCCCGGCCGCCTTTTGTCAGGATCACGTCGACACGGTGGCCGGATTTGGTCAGCGCGCTGGTGAGATCCGCCGCTTTATAAGCGGCGATGCTTCCGGTGACTCCCAGTACAATGTTTTTCATTTTTTTCCGTCTCCCTCAATTTTCCGCGTCACGCGGTCCCGGACCGCCGCGGCGATTTCCGCCTTGGTGCCCAGCCGGACAAGGGAATGGTCCCTCCCCAGCAGGATTGCCTCATGGCGCTCCCCTTCTATATTTTTTTTGTCGTTGGCCAGAACAAAATCGCAGCCGTTCCGTTCCATCAGCCCTTCCGCCGCGCGGAGCAGGTCGCTTTCCTCCACGCCGGAAAGGAGCTTGAAGCCCACCAAAACCGTTTTAGGCTGAAGCTTTTTGAACAGGCCGATGATTTTAGGCGTTTTTTCCAGGCACAGGAACAGATGCTCGATGTCCGAGGAGATTTTTCCGTGTCCGACGTTCCCGCCGCACGCGAGCAGGGCGTAGTGGATTCGTTCCGCAAGGTACTCGGGGCTCATGTCGGTCCCGTGGATGAATGCCGCCAGCTGCGCGGCAAGGCTTTCGGAAGGCACGCTGTATTTCACCGTGTAGTCGCTGACCGCCATGGAATGAATCACCGCGTCAAAGGAATGCAAACGCATTTCCTGCTCCACGGCTTTTTGCAGGCTCCGCACGTCGCTGACGGGAAGAATGCGGGCGCGCGGGTTTTGGGGCCGGACGGCATTCCGGGCGCAAAGGCAGGTTACGTCGTTTGCTTTGTCTTCGAGGAAAGCGTCCGCAATCAGGCTTCCCAGCCTTCCCGTCGCCGTGTTGGTGATGGTGCGGACGCTGTCGATTTTCTCCGAAGTTCCGCCCGCCGTGATCAGTATCTTCAAGTTTTCCCCTCCTGAAATAAATCGGAATCAATCATTTCCCTGCAGACACGAAGCTGGCTTTCCACCAGCTTTTCCGAAATGCGGCTGGAAACCGAAAGGGACCGCAGGCCCTCGATCAGGAACATGATGGAATCCGCAAGGCGGTCGATGTCCGTCGCGGCGACGGCCTGCTTTTTCTGCCCGAATTTCAGCATTTCCATAATGATGACCTTTGTGTTGTGAAACTGCTCCGTGTAAAAATCCCTGTTTGAACTGTTTTTATGGCTGAAGCAGAACTCCATCATGGCGACAAACAGGCTTTTGTCCATATTCAGCAGCTTTTCCTTCTGCTCCGCGAAAAAATCGTCGACCGACCGGTTGAAATCCTGGTTTTTTTCGATATTGGCCTGAATGTCCCTGATTTTTTCTTCGTTGTGCTTTTTGACCACCTCGGTAAAAACCTCTTCCACATTGGAAAAATAAAGGTAAATCCCGCCCCGGCTGATCCCGCATTCCTCAATGATGTCCTTCATGGTTACGGAGCTGAACCCTTTCCGGATAAATACTTTTTTTGCGCCCCTTAAAATCAAATCTTTTTTTTCAGCGGCTTTCGACATAAAGACAGATTCCCCTCCGATTCGTATTCGTAAAAATGACATATATGTCATTTTTATATTTTAGGACATCCGCGCGGTTTTGTCAATCGTTTTCAAAGAGAAAAATCATCCCGCTTCCCCGGAGCGGCCGGAAAGAAAATGAAGCCCGGCCGTCATTCTTTTGCACCCGAAGCGTAAAATAATACGGCGGGCGCTTTTTCACGGAGGCCCGGTTCGATTGATTTCTTCTTTTCGCGGTGATAAACTGATTGTAACGGAGAAAAACGGCGCGGCGCGGAAGCGGGAAATTCGCGGCGCGATCATTCGCGGGGCGGCGTGCCGCCGAAAATGGCCGAACGGCTGAAACGCCTTGAAACACCGAAGGAAAGAAGGAAGCTTTATGATGATTGCCGTTGCGCGGGTCCGGCTTTTTGCGCCGTGGGTGCATTCGCTGAAGGAAAAACGAATGGAGGTGAAGAGCCTGACGTCCAGGGTGCACAACCGGTTTTCGGTTTCCATCGCGGAGGTGGAAGACCAGGACCTGCACCAGAGCATTGTGCTCGGGGTCGCCTGCGTGGCGGGCGGCAGGGCGCAGGCGGACAGCATCCTCGACCATGTCATCGATTTTATCGAACGGAATACGGAAGCGGAAATCACGGATATTCAACGGGAAATCAGGTGACGCCATGCGTTTGTTTTTGGCCGTGCGGTTCGGCGGGGAAATGCGAAAATCCCTGTCGGACTGTACGGAAAAGCTGAAAGCGGCCGCCCTGCGGGGCCGTTTTACGAGCGGGGAAAACCTTCACCTTACGCTTGCTTTTCTGGGCGAAACCGACCGGGAGGAGGACGTGCGGCGCGCGATGGATTCTGTGGCAGCGCCGCCGTTTGAGCTGCGGACGGGCGGGCTGGGGCGTTTTCCCCGCGGCGGCGTCTGCTGGGCCGGAACGGAGCCGTGCCCGCCGCTTTTTGACCTGCAGCGGCGTTTAAGCGCCGCGCTGCGCGGTTCGGGCTTTCGGCTGGAAACCCGGCCGTTCGTCCCGCACATCACGCTGGGGCGGGAAACGGTTTTCCCGCGGGACGCGGATTTTGAAAGCCTGCGCCCCGCGCCCGCGCGCATGACGGTGGAATCTTTCAGTCTGATGCGGTCGGAGCGCGCCTGCGGCGGGATGATTTACACGGAGCGTTATGCAAGAAGGCTGGAGGAGGACCGTTAGCCGTCTTCGTCCTGCCGCGGCCCGCCGGCCGTTCGGCGCTTCCTTAAAAACAGTTTAAAATTTAACCGGAAAAATATTGTGTCGATTCCTGTAATATGTTACGATAAAACCATCAATCGGGCGAAACCCCCGGGAAACGGTGAGTACAAGATGAAACTCAATATCAAGCAAACGATCTTCGTCGGACTTGCGTTTATGTCGATCTGCGCGTTCTGGAGCCTTTACGACGGGATCATCCCGCTGATCCTGAAAAACAGCTTTCACATCGGCGACACGCTGGCGGGATTTATCATGGCGCTCGACAATATTCTCGCTTTGGTGCTGCTGCCGCTGTTCGGCGGGCTTTCGGACCGTGTCGATACCCAGTTCGGCCGCAGGATGCCGTTCATTGTCTGCGGCACGGCCGCGGCGGTCGTCTTTATGCTGCTGATCCCTCTGTCCGACGACATCGGTTCGCTGGGCCTGTTTATCGCCGGCTTGATGCTGGTCCTGCTGGCAATGGGCACCTATCGGTCCCCGGCGGTCGCTCTCATGCCGGACGTAACGCCCAAGCCCCTGCGCTCCGAGGGAAACGCCGTCATCAATCTGATGGGCGCGGTCGGCGGGATGATCGCGCTCCTGCTCATTTCCGTCATGATCCCCAAAACCGGAAAGCCCGACTATCTTCCGCTGTTCGCCGCCGTGGCCGTTCTGATGTCGGTAAGCGTCGCGGTGCTGGCCTGGAAGGTCAGGGAAAAGGAGGCGGCCGCGCGGGCGGCGGCGCAGGACCCGGAGGAGGAGCCGGAAACCGACGCGGCGGGAAAGCCCAAACCCATGGCCGGGCCGGTGAAAAAGAGCATGGCCTTTCTGCTTATTTCCATTGCGCTCTGGTTCATGGGGTACAACGCCGTGACCACCGCGTTTTCCAAATACGCGCAGTACTATTGGAACCTTCGGGGCGGCGGGTTTGCCGGCTGCCTGATGATCGCGACGGGGGCCGCGGTCCTTTCGTACATACCGGTCGGTGCGGCCGCCACGAAAATCGGGAGGAAAAAGACCATCCTGATCGGGGTCGCGCTGCTGACCGCCGCTTTTTCCGCCGGCATTCTGTTCCGCACGTTTTCGCCGCTGATCAACGTGCTTTTTGTCGCGGTCGGCGTTGCGTGGGCGGCGATCAATGTGAATTCCTACCCGATGGTGGTGGAAATGAGCCGCGGTTCCGACGTGGGCAAGTTTACGGGGATTTATTACCTTTTTTCCATGGGCGCGCAGATCATCACCCCCACGCTGTCCGGCGCGCTGCTGGAGCATGTCGGCTATTACACGCTGTTTCCGTACGCCGCTGTTTTTGTCGGGCTTTCGTTTGTCACCATGCTGTTTGTCCGGCACGGCGACAGCCGCCCGGTATCCCCGAAAAGCCGGCTGGAAGCGTTTGATGTTGAGGACGGATGAAAATGTGGATTACAATTTGTATTTTATTGTCGGTTTTTATACTTTGGGTATTGATGATCATGCCGCGCCAGTGGGGAAAACCCGACATGACGCCGCTGAAGGACCGCTTTTACGCGCACCGCGGGTATTATGAAAAAGACCAGAGCATTCCCGAAAACTCCCTCCCCGCGTTTGCGCGCGCGAAAGAGAACGGCTTCGGGGTGGAGCTTGACGTGCACCTGACCAAAGACGGCCGCCTCGCGGTGCTGCACGACGAAAACCTGAAACGGATGTGCGGCAGGGACGCCGGCCTTTCCGAACTGGACAGCGGCGAGCTGAAAACCGTTTCTCTCGCGGGAACGGAATACACCGTCCCGCTTTTTGAGGATGTGCTTCGGCTGATCGGCGGGAAAGTTCCCCTCATCATCGAGATCAAGCCGTACGGAGGCAATATCGCCGCCCTTTGCGAGCGCCTTTGCCGGGAGCTGGAGGGGTACGGCGGGGTGTACTGTGTCGAGTCGTTCGACCCCCGCGCGCTTTGCTGGTTCCGAAAAAACAGGCCGGCCGTGGTGCGCGGTCAGCTTGCCATGCGCGCGGACCGGTACGGGAAGGACGCCGGTTCGTTTCAGGCGTTCCTTTTGGCAAATCTTCTCACCAATTTTGCGGCGAAACCGGATTTTATCGCCTACTGCGAGGAGGACCGGAAAAACGTCAGCTTTCGGCTCTGCAAGGCGCTGTTCCGCGTACAGGAATTCGCCTGGACGGTGCGCGCGCCGGAAACCGCGCGGAAAATTGCGAAAACCGGCGGGCTCAGCATTTTTGAGCATTTCGACCCGAGGCGCCTTTCCGCCTGACCGTTGCCTTCGGACGGCCGGGGCAGGGGGCTGCCGTCATCAACCGCAAAAAAACACGCTTTGAAAGGGCTTGATTCTGCCCTTTCAAAGCGTGTTTTTGGTTTTATCTGTGAATGGTCCGACAACCGCTTTTGAGAAACCGGCCGGGCTTAAAACGCCTTCGGGAGAAACCCGACCTTTTTCATGACCTTGTTCAACGTGCGGGCGGAAACGGCAAGCGCTTTTTGCGCGCCGTCCGTGTAGCACTGTTCCAGGTAATCCTTGTTTTTGATAAAATCGGCAAACCGAGCCTGAATGGGGCGCAGGTGCTCGATCACGGCTTCCGCCACGGCCGTCTTGAAATCGCCGTAGCCTTTTCCCTCGAATTCTTTTTCAATCTGTTCGTCCGTCAGGCCGGTGACGCAGGCGTAAATGCTCATCAGGTTGTTAATTCCGTCCTTGCCTTCCGCCCGGCGCACGCAGGCTTCGCTGTCCGTCACGGCGCGTTTGAACTTGCGCAGAATATCCTCCGGCTTGTCGAGAACGGCGACGTATGCGTTTGCGTTTTCGTCGCTCTTGCTCATCTTTCTGGCCGGTTCCTGCAGCGACATCACACGCGCCCCGTTTTTGGGAATATAGGCGTCCGGCACGGTGAAGGTGGGGCTGTAAATCCCGTTGAAGCGCTCCGCAATGTTGCGCGCCAGCTCAAGGTGCTGCTTCTGGTCCTCGCCCACCGGCACAAGGTCGGTCTGGTAAAGCAGGATGTCGGCGGCCATCAGGCTGGGGTAGGTGAACAGGCCGGCGTTCACGTTGTCGGCGTGCTTCGCGGCTTTGTCCTTGAACTGGGTCATGCGCTGCAGCTCGCCGAACTGCGTGTAGCAGTTCAAAATCCACGCGAGCTGGGCGTGGGTGCAGACCTGGCTTTGAATAAAGAACGGGCTTTTTTGCACATCGATTCCGCAGGCAAGCAGCAGCGCGTATGCCTCCAGCGTGTTGCGGCGGAAATTTGCGGGCTCCTGACGCACCGTGATGGTGTGCAGGTCGGCCAGCGCGTAGATGCACCGGTACTCGTCCTGCAGGCTGATCCAGTTCTTTAAAGCGCCCAGGTAATTGCCGAGCGTAATGGTGCCGCTCGGCTGTATCGCGCTGAATATGACTTTTTTCCGTTCGGTGGTTGGTGTTTCCATCTGACTGCCTCCAAGTAAAGATTCTTTGTATCGGCTGCGGATGATGCTGTTCGCTTAACAGGATTCCTTCGCAAGCTGCCCCAGAATTTCAATCCCTTTGACCAGCTGTTCGTCCGTGGGGGAGGAATAATTGATGCGGAACGAGCGGCACGGGTCGTTTTCGTTCGGCAAAAAGGCGCTGCCGGGCACCACGCAGACCTTTCTCAGCACGGCCTGCCTGCAAAAAGCGGGCATGTCGGCCCCTTCCGGCAGGGTGCACCATAAAAACAGGCCGCCTTCCACCGGGCGGCAGGTGACACGTTCGGGGAAGAAACGGGAAATCGCGTCCATGGCGGTTTTGTATTTTTTGCGGTAGACGCCGCGCAGCCGTTCCAGATGCGCGTCAAAATCGTACCGCGTCATCAGCTCGCAGCAGACGCGCTGCGCCCAGATGTTGGTGTGAACGTCCTGCCCCTGCTTGCAGACCACCATTTTCTGAATCAGCTCCTGCGGCGCAATGGCGTAGCCGACGCGCATTCCGGGAGCGATCACCTTGGAAAAGCTGCCCGCGTAAATCACGATGCCGTCCTCGTCCAGGGATTTGACCGCCTCCACGTGCTCGCCGTGAAAGCGCAGGTCGCCGTAAGGGTTGTCTTCCAGAATCAGCGTGCCGTACTGCTTTGCCAGCGCGTACAGCCGCCTGCGTTTTTCCATGCTCATGGTGACGCCGGCGGGGTTCTGGAAATTGGGGATCGTGTAAATGAAGCGGACGCGGGTTTCCTCTTTCAGCGCCCGCTCCAGCTCCTCCATGTTCATGCCGTCGTCTTCCAGAGAAATGCCGCGCAGGCGGGCGTTATAGGACCGGAAGGTGTTCAGCGCGCCGATAAAGCTCGGCGCTTCACAGAGCACGACGTCGCCCTCGTTGCAAAGCGATTTTGCGGCAAGGTCCATCACCTGCTGCGCGCCGCTTGTCACAAGGACCCGGTCAAATTCCCTGCCGACGCGGTGCTTTTTCCTCATGGAACCGGCGATCGTTTCGCGCAGGGGCGTGTAGCCCTCCGTCACGCTGTACTGAAGCAGGTCAATCGGGTTTTGCGCGAATAAATCCGCGGAAATTTCCGCGATTTCCTTTGCGGGGAACGCTTCCGGCGCGGGGTTTCCGGCGGAAAGGGAAATCACGCCGGGGTCCGACGCGTATTTGAAAATTTCACGGATCGCCGACGGCTTGAGCGCCTGCACGCGGTCTGAAAAAGAATAATCCAATTGGCTCACCCTCCGTTTTCGTCTCAAAACATTATTCATATTTTACCACAGAATCCCCGGTGTGACTATAAAAAACCGCTGAAATTTGAAAAACGCCCCGGAACCTCCATAAACCGCCATTTTATTACAACAGGTTATGACAATACTATTCATATACATATAGTATAATTATTTTACCAAAAATTGGACAACCATTCAAATCAAACATGGCGGTGATTCATCATGATGAAAGTAAAAACGGGGCGGATTCGCTTCATGAGGGCGGCAGAGGCCCCGGCCAAAGCGCTTGCCAGACAGCTGGTTTATTTTACGCTGGGGCTTTTGTGCGCGCGGGGGATCGTGTTCGGCAGATACGCCCCGTTCGGGGTTGCGGCGGTTGCGGCGGTTCCGTATTCCTCCCTTTGGGTTGTGGCTTTCGGCAGCATTGCGGGGTATCTGCTGCCGTCGTCCGCGGTGGTTCCGGTCCATTACATTGCCGGCGTTCTGGCCGCCGCCGCCATCCGCTGGACGCTGAGCGATCTGGTCAGGCTTCGCTCGCATCCCGCTTTTGCGCCGGTCACGGCGTTTCTGCCGGTGCTGGCGACGGGCCTGTCGATCATCTTTGTCAATGGGAGCAGTGCCGCGACGGCCGCCATGTATGCGGCGGAATCCCTGCTTGCCGCCGGGGCGGCTTATTTCTTTGCGCGCGCCTGCATTCTGGTGGAAAGCGGCAGACAGATCAGCGAAATGAGCGCGCAGGAAATTGCAAGCCTGATCTTTTCCGCCGGAATCGTGCTGCTCACGCTTTCCGGGCTGAGCGTCGGCCCCGTCTCGCTGGGCAGGGTTCTGGCGGTTGTCGCGATTCTGTTCGCGGCCCGTTTCGGCGGCGTTTCGGGCGGCGGCGTTACCGGAATCGCCGCCGGAACCATTTTCAGCCTTTCCACCGCGGGGCTGAATTACCTTTCCGGCGCATATGCCTTCGGCGGGCTGATGGCGGGCATGTTTTCCCCGCTGGGGCGTCTGGCTTCCGTTTCCGCCTTTATTCTCGCCAACGCGGTCGCGTCCCTTCAGGTCGGCAGCCAGACGGCCGTGATCAACGGCCTTTATGAGGTCATGGCCGCCACCGTGCTATACATGCTCCTGCCGCCGCGCGTCGGCGCGCCGCTGATCGGCATGTTTTCCAGAACGGACGATGTTTCGCGCGCCGATGGCCTGCGCCGCTCGATCATCATGAAGCTCGACTACGCCGCGCGGGCGCTGGGCAGCGTTTCGGAAATGGTGGACGACGTGTCGGACAAGCTTTCCTCCTCCAGCGCGCCGGACATCAACGGGGTTTACAAAAAAGCGATGGAGGACGTGTGCGGAAACTGCGGGCTGAAGGTTTACTGCTGGGAGCGCAGTTACAACGACAGCATGAACGCCTTTAACGATTTGACGGAAAAGCTGCGGAAAAACGGAAGCGTTGACCGCAACGATTTTAACGCGCAGTTTTCCACGCACTGCAGCAGGCTGAATCTGATGGTGAACGCCGTCAACAGCCATTACAAGGAATTCATGATCCGCGACGCCGCCGAAAGCCGGGCGCAGCAGGTGCGGAACATGGTTTCCGACCAGTTCCTGACCACCAGCAACATGCTGGAGGACATGGCCGGGGAGCTGGAGCTGTACGAGCGCTTCGACTTTGCCGCCGCGCAGAAGGTGGCCGAGGTGCTGCGGCAGGCGGGCATTGTGCCGCTCGACGTCAGCTGCCGCACGGACCGGTTCGACCGCATGTCGATCGAAATCACCGCCGCCCCGGTGGAGGGCGCGCTGGTGAACAAGGCGCAGCTGACGGCGGAGATTTCGCGCGCGTGCAACCGGTCGTTCCAACAGCCGTGCATCAGTGCGGCAAAGGGAAAATGCAGAATCCAGATGAGCGAGCAGCCCATATTCCGCGCGCAGACGGGCTGCGCCCAGCACTGCAGCGGAAACGCCCAATTCTGCGGCGACAGCTGGGAGTGCTTTTCCGACGGGAACGGCAGGCAGATTGCAATGATCAGCGACGGCATGGGCACCGGCGGGCGCGCCGCGGTGGACGGCGCGATGGCGTGCGGCATCATGTCGCGCATGATTCAGGCGGGGATCGGGTACGACGCCGCGCTGAAGATCGTGAACTCCGCCCTGCTGGTCAAGTCGGGGGACGAATCCCTCTCTACGATCGACATGGCCTCCATCGATCTGTTCAGCGGAAATGTGGAGTTCATGAAGGCCGGCGCGCCGATCAGCATCCTGTGCCGGGGCGGACACGCGGCGCGTGTCGAGGCGCCGAGCCTGCCCATCGGGATCTTAAACGAGTCTGGGTTCACCAAGCTGGCGGACACGCTGGAAGAGGGCGACCTGCTTGTCCTGCTTTCCGACGGCGCGCTTGCGGCGGGAGAGGACTGGGTGCTGCGTCTGGTGGAAAAGTGGGACGGCAAAATCCCGCAGGAGCTTGCGGAGGAAATCGTGACCCAGGCGATTGCGCGCCGCAGCGACGGCCACGACGACGATATCACCGCGCTGGTCATCCGCATGACGGGGCGGGAATAATACGGGCCCCGCGGAGCCAAAAAGCACCCGCGATTTTGTCTGCCCTGTCACGGGGAATCGAATCAAAAGAAAAGCAGGCGCGGAACCGGCCGGTTCCGCGCCTGCTTTTCTTTTGATTCGATTCCCCGTGACAGGGCAGACAAAATCGC
>JAAYUL010000042.1 GCA_012517675.1 Clostridiales bacterium
AAAGCCGCAGTATAGGCGGGAGGAACGGCCCCCCGCCCCGCCGAAAGGCCATCCTGACCGTCCCCGTGACTGTTACCGTGACCTTATCATCACGCCGAAAGCTGGCAAGCCGGAGCGATAATGTTCCGGCTTGTTTTGTCTAAGCCTGAATGATAAGATGTTTACGGCAGATTTAATTTGCGGACAAAAGACAACAGAAAAAGTCGGGAACAGCCGCTTTGAAAGTAATAAGATAGAATCACAGGCAAGGAGATGTGTACATGGGTTGGGTTGAGTGCATAGGTGAAGCCATCAGCTATATTGAAGGCGATATCACTGACGAACTGACAGTTGAAAAGATTGCAAAGCAGGTAATATTATCACCTTTCTATTTCCAAAAAGGATTTGCCATGCTTTGCGGTTTTACGGTCGGAGAGTATATCCGGGAACGCAGGCTTACTCTTGCCGGCAGCGAGCTTGTTTCCACAGACGAAAAAATCATTGACATTGCGCTCAAGTACGGTTACGACTCGCCGGACAGTTTTACCAAAGCATTTACCCGTTTTCATGGCGTCACACCGACTGCCGTTCGAAAAGACGGAGCAATGATTAAGTCTTTTGCTCCGCTGAAAATCAAATTTACTTTGGAAGGCGGCTATGTTATGGATTACAAGATTGTCGAAAAAGATTCATTCACGGTTATGGGAGCAGCCAGAACATTCAAGTATGACGGTGCGAAAACAGAAATTCCTAAGTTTTGGATGGAACTCCATCAGCCCGGAAAAGAGCGGGTCGTATGCGGAATGTATGGAATCAGTATTGACGAGAGTATGGGATCGGATGAATTCGAGTATCTGGTCGCAGACAATTACAATCCGGCCGCAGAAATTCCGGAAGGCTTTGTTACAAAAGTCATCCCCGCATACACTTGGGCTGTTTTTGCTTGCAGAGGCGGAATGCCCCAGTCTTTACAGGATGTAAACAAAAAAATCTTCTCGGAATGGCTGCCGAACAGTAAAGACTATGAAATTGCGGCGGGCTACAATATCGAAATGTACAGTGATCCTGCCGAGTATTCCAAGGGAATTCAGGATGAGAAATATTACAGCGAGATATGGATTCCCGTCAAAAAGAAGTAACCCGACAAACGGCGTAATTCCTGTTATGTAGCTATATACTCAAGAGCAATCGAGAAATCGGTTGCTCTTTTTTTGTGTGCCAATGCATGAAAGGAGAAAAAATTTGAAGCTTGTAATCAGTGAAAAGCCCTCGGTTGCCCAAAGTATCGCCGCCGTGATCGGCGCTAAGCAGCGCGGCAACGGGTTTCTGGAGGGTAACGGCTACCTCGTTTCATGGTGCCTCGGCCACCTCGCGGAGCTGGCAAGCGCCGACGCCTATGATAATAAATACGCCAAATGGCGGCGTGAGGATTTACCCATTTTGCCGGAGAACTGGCGGTTCACCGTAAACGGGGATAAACAAAAGCAGTTTGATATTCTCCGCGACCTGATGCACCGCGACGGTGTGGATGAAATCATCAACGCCTGCGACGCCGGACGCGAGGGCGAACTGATCTTCCGCACCGTGTACCACATGGCAGGCTGCTCCAAACCAATGAAACGGCTCTGGATTTCGTCGATGGAAGACGAGGCTATCCGACAGGGATTTACCAATCTAAAAACAGGCCGGGATTACGACGGGCTGCATCAGTCCGCGCTCTGCCGTTCCAAGGCCGATTGGCTGGTGGGCATCAACGCGACGCGCCTGTTTTCCGTCCTCTATCACCGCACCCTGAACGTCGGGCGCGTCATGTCCCCGACGCTGGCCCTCATCGTGCAGCGGGAAACGGAGATTTCCGCATTCCAGCCGGAGTCGTTTTACACGGTCAATCTCGACTGCGGCGGCTTCACCGCCACCGGCGACAAGTTGAAAGCGAAGCCGGAGGCCGAAGCGGTTGCCGCCGCCTGTAAAGGCAAACCGGCCACCGTCAGGGCCGTGGAGCGGAAAGAAAAATCCGACAAGCCGCCCGCACTTTACGACCTGACTACCCTCCAGCGCGACGCCAACCGCCTGCTCGGCTACACGGCCCAGCAGACGCTCGATTATTTGCAATCGCTCTATGAAAAGAAGCTCTGTACTTATCCGCGCACTGACAGCCGGTTCCTGACAAACGATATGGAAGGGACCGTCCCGGCGCTTGCTTCCGTCGCCGCCGAGATCTGCG
>JAAYUL010000043.1 GCA_012517675.1 Clostridiales bacterium
GCTTTATCAAAATGATATACGGCGTTTTCCACCGCTATTTTGGCAACCGTCATTCGCGGCTCCTCCCGGAAAGTTTACAGGTCCTCCGGCATGTCGTCGTTGGGTTCCACATGCTCGATAAACTCGTACCTGTGCTTGATGAAATCCTGTACCGCAAGATCGACCGGCTTTTCCACCAGAATTTCTCCCTTTTCCTCCGCTTCGGCAGCAATTTGGCGAGCCCTTTTTGCGACCGCGATTACAAGGGAATAACGGCTTTGTTTCGGGCTGATGATCAGGTCAGCAGATGGTTTCAGCATGATTCAGCATCCTTTCAATTAAGTTTGCGTTCCGATGCACTTTTTGCTTTTCGGCGCAAATAATTCGATTGATTTTTTCGACCGCGTCATCCACGGTGTCATTGATCACGTAATAGTCGTAATGGCTGCTTTCGGCAATCTCTTCGCGCGCTTTTTCCAGGCGCTTCTGAATGACCGATTCTTCTTCCGTTCCCCGGCTGCGTAGACGCCGTTCCAGAACATCCATGGAAGGCGGGAGAATGAAAATGCTGACGGCATCGGGGCACTTTTGCTGGACCTGCCTGCCGCCCTGCACTTCAATTTCCAGAATCACATCGCAGCCCTCGGAACACCACCTGCGAATCGGCGCGGCCGGTGTACCGTAGCAATTGCCGCAGTACTGCGCGCTTTCCAGCATTTCGCCGCCGGCGTTCATGACTTCAAATTTTTCTTTTGAGATAAAAAAGTAGTCCGTGCCGTTCGCTTCCCCCGTGCGCGGCCGGCGCGTTGTGGCGGAAACGGAAAGCCTGATGTTTGGATTTTTCTCCATCAGTCGCTTTAGAATCGTATCCTTTCCGGCGCCCGACGGGCCTGAAAACACAATTAAGAGTCCGTTATTCGTCATCTTCTTCCAGCTCCTCCTCGGCAAGTTCATCGCCGCGGTCGTTCAACCGATTGGCAACGGTTTCCGGCTGAACCGCAGAAAGAATGACATGATCGCTGTCCGTGATGATCACCGCGCGGGTGCGGCGCCCGTAGGTCGCATCGATCAGGGTTCCCCGTTCCTTTGCATCCTGAATAATACGTTTGATGGGAGCGGATTCCGGGCTGACAATGGCAACGAGACGGTTTGCGGAAACCATATTGCCAAAGCCGATGTTAATGAGCTTCATAAAATTCTCTCCTTAATATTCCGCGGCAATGAGTTATTCGATATTCTGAATCTGTTCACGGATTTTTTCTATTTCCGCCTTGATATCCACGACCATATAGGCAATTTGCGAATCCACGCATTTGGAACCGATGGTATTTGCTTCCCGGTTCATTTCCTGTACGATAAAGTCAAGCTTTCGGCCGATCGCGTCATCGGAATCGAGCATTTTTACGCATTGGTCGAAATGGCTGCGCAGCCGGACCGTCTCTTCCGCGACCGCAACCTTATCCGCAAAAACGGCGGCTTCGGTCAAAACCCGCTGCTCGTCAAGATTGGCGTCGCCCAGCATTTCGGAAAGCCGCTGCTGCAGCTTCTGCTGGTATTCCCGCACCGTTTGGGGAGAACGCTCTTCGATTTGCCCCACAATACGCAGGATGGTTTGAACACGCTGCAGAATATCGCCCCGCAGCCGCTCCCCCTCCGTTTCACGCATGCGGATCAGGGAAGCAAGCGCCCGGTCGGCCACCGACCGCACCGCCTGCCAGACCGTTTCTTCGTCCTCCGGCGCTTTATGGACGGTAAAAATATCGGAATAGCGGGAAACCACTCCAACGGAAATATCGTCGATCAGCCGGTACCGCTGCGCAAGCTCGCGCAGCGCGGCAACATAACCCGCCGCCAGGGAATGGTTGACCAGCACCTGGGCGTCGGTATCTTCCAGCGTTTCGATGGAAACAAAAACATCGATCTTCCCGCGGGAAAGATTCCCCTGAAGATAGGATTTCAGCTTTTCGTCCAAAAAGCCGTACCCACGGCTGATTCGGGAGGAAAACTCAAAATATCTGTGGTTTACTGACTTGATTTCAACAATGATGTCACGGCCGTCAATCGTATCTTCGCATCTTCCAAAGCCGGTCATGCTTTTAATCACACTATCATCTCAATTCCAAACAGATTGCTATTAGGCATTATTATTAATAATAACAGGCTTTCAGGGCAATTGTCAACTCAAATAAACCAAAACAATTCAGCCCCCGCAAAGGGGCTGAATTGGGCAAAAACATATTATGCTGCGATTTACACGGGATGGATGCAGAGCTCCTCATTCGCGTGCTTTCCGTCGATCCCATATTTTTTTTCGGCGCGTTTCTTGAAGAAATCCACGGCGACCTTGGGGAACTGGGCGTAGGAAAGAACGTCCTCTTCCTGCTCGGACCATTCGGCGCACTCTTTTCTGAGCGTGTCGAGCTCGGGTTCCAGCAGATCGGCCGGGCGGCATGTAATCCTCGGCTCGTCGCCGATGATTTTCTTTGCGAACGCATCGTCGATCGGGACGGGGGTGGTGCCGTATTTGCCCGCGACCAAATCCTTAAACTCATTGGTGCACATTTTGTAGCGCGCGCCGGTGATCACATTGAATACAGCCTGCGTGCCGACAATCTGCGAGGTCGGGGTGACGAGCGGCGGATATCCGGCATCCTTGCGGACGCGCGGCACTTCCTTCAAAACATCCTCCAGCTGATCTTCCTTGCCCGCCTGCTTCATCTGCGACAGAAGATTGGAAAGCATTCCGCCGGGCACCTGGTAAATGAGCGCTTTGGTATTGGTGGCGAGCATTTTCGGATCGAGCAGGCCGCTCTTAATATATTTTTCGCGCAGCGTCATGAAATATTCCCTGATTTCGTTCAGCAGAACAAGGTCAAGGCCGGTATCATATTCCGTGCCCTTAAGCGCCGCGACCATGGACTCGGTCGGCGCGTGCGAGGTGCCGAGCGCCAGCGGCGACATCGCGGTGTCAATGACATCCACGCCGGCCTCGATCGCCTTGAGCTCGCACATGGAGGCCAGGCCGGAGGTGTAATGGGTATGGAGCTGCAGCGGGATTTTTACGGCGCCTTTCAGCTCCTTGACAAGGCTGTATGACTCGGAGGGGGTCAGCAGCGCCGCCATATCCTTAATGCAGATGGAATCCGCGCCGGCACTTTCAATTTGTTTCGCGTAATTCACATAATATTTGTGGTCAAACACGGGACCGGTGGTATAGGAAATCGCGACCTGAACATGCGCGCCCTCTTTTTTCGCCGCATTAATCGATACTTCCAGATTCTTAATATCGTTCAGCGCGTCAAAGATACGCATAATATCAATGCCGTTTGCCACGGTGCGCTGCACAAAATATTTGACCACATCGTCCGCGTAATGACGGTAGCCCAGCATGTTCTGGCCGCGGAACAGCATCTGCAGCTTGGTTTTCGGGCAGTTCTTCCGCAGGATTCTGAGCCGCTCCCACGGGTCCTCGTTCAGAAAGCGCAGGCAGGCGTCGTACGTTGCGCCGCCCCAGCACTCAAGGGAATGAAACCCGACCTGATCCAGCTTGCCGAGAATCGGCAGCATGTCCCCGATCGGCATGCGGGTTGCAATGAGCGACTGATGCGCGTCGCGCAGGACAGTTTCGGTGATACCAATTTTCTTAGCCATTTTAATACCCCCTTACCGGAGGGAAACAAGAGGAGTACCGGATTCGACGCTATCCCCTTTGTTCACATGAATGCCTGCAACGGTCGCGTCATGCGGAGCCATGATTTCGTTTTCCATTTTCATTGCTTCCAGCACCAGCAGCACGTCGCCCTTCTTGACGCTCTGGCCGGCCTTCACATTGACATTGACAATGGTGCCGGGCATTGGGGAGGAAATGAGTTCCGCGTCGGCCGATACTTCGGCAGGCGCTTTGGCTTCCGGCGCGGGAGCCGCCGCGGGTGCTGCGGGAGCGGACTTGGGTGCTGGCGCGGGAGCCGCCGCAGGCGCAGCGGCAGGCTCGGCGCCTGTTCCCGCTTCTTCCACCTGGACGTCATATATGGTGCCGTTTACTGTAACTTTCAGATTTTTCATAGATGGAAACCTCCTAAATATTGTATAAAATCCGCGATTGTTTTTATAACTGAATGTTGCTGTGTTTTTTAGGCAGGCCTGAAACCCGCTTGCCGGCAAGCATTTCGAGACCGGCAATCACTTTGCTTCTGGTTTCTTCCGGCAGTATAATATCTTCCACAAAGCCGTTCGCGGCGGCGGCAAACGGAGCAGCCTCCGTCTTTTTATATTCTTCCACCAGTTTTTTCCGATCCTTTTCCGGGTTTTCGGAACCGGCCAGGCGGCTGTGCCAGAGGAACTCCGCCGCGGTTTCGGGAGCAAGCGGAGAAACGACCGCATCCGCCCACGCCATGGTATAATCCGCGTTGGCGCCGCGTCCGGCAGCGGCAATATAAACCGAGCCGCAGGCCGTACAGGTAATCACGGTCACCTTCGGCGTGGTTGCTTCCGAATAAGAGCTGGAAAGCTTGGAGGCTTCTCTCAGGGTTTCAAATTTTTCCGCGTCGACCAGGGTGACAAGCGGAATGGAAAACGAATCACAGAAACGGACAAAACGCGCCGCCTTGGAACAGGCATCCGCGCCGATCACGCCCTTCAGGAAAACCACCCCGGCCACGGAGCCGCCGATTTCGGCAAGTCCGGTAACGGTAGGCTCCCCAAAGGATTCGCCCAATTCCAGGAAGCTGTTGTCGTCGCAGACGAACGCGATGATATCTTTCATCCCGGCTTCGGAGTTTGGCGCAGGCACGCCGTTTTCGCTCTGAATATTTAAAATACTGTTGCCGGAAAGATTATTGGAGGGAAGTATGGAAATAAGTCTGTGAATGACGCGGAACGCGTCCTTCTCGTCCGTGACGGTCAGATGGCTGAGCCCCAGCTTTGCGGCTTCCTCTGCGGAACCGCCTTCCCCGTCCGTGGAAACGGTAAGCTCGCCCTTCTCCGTCATAACAACCAAATCCGCGCCTGCGGCGATCATGGCCGAGGTGCCGACGCAGGGGCCGAGAATGACGGAAATCTGGGGGACAACGCCGGACAGATTGTTGGAATGCAGCAGGATTTCACCGTAAGCGGCAAGCAAATCGGTTCCTTCCTGCAAGCGTCCGCCGACAGAATCATACAAGCCGATGACAGGCGCGCCCGTTTTGACCGCCATTGCATACAGTTTGCTGATTTTCGCCGCCTGTGCCTTGGACATCGCGCCGCCGGCAATATCACTGTTCTGGGCGAAAGCATAAGCAGGGCACCCTTCAATGGTCCCAAAGCCTGCCACAGCCTCCGTGTCGTCGCTGCCGGACTTGGCAAAGCAATCGATTTCAACAAAGCTGTCAACGTCAAAAAGCGCTGTCATGCGCTTGTATCCTGTTGACTTTTTCTTTGCGCTGCTCAATTCCCGCAACAGCTCGGCATTGCCGATATTACTCATTTTAACTCCTCCATTTACTATAGTATAATAGTACGTCGTAATACAAGTACCTGTTAAAACATTTACAACTATTATAATCGATTCTTCCTGCTATAGCAAGCATTTACCGGGATAATCATACAGAAAAGTGCTTAATCTCCGCATTTTCGTATGATTTTTGACAGAAGGCAGTACAGTTTTTTCTCTTCCCGCTGAAAGCCCCGGGCAATCAGGAACGAATCCCATCCCTCGAGCAGAGACTCCAGCCTGTAAGCGCCCGCATCCATGCCGAAAACCGCCGCCGCGCGCAGCAGGCTGTCCCCACACAGCCGCGCCTGCGGCGAATCCGTCTCTCCCGGTATTTCCATTTTGAAAAGGCGCACCGTGGAAGAACGGACGTCGACCACCAAAGTGCCGAGCAGCTCCTCCCCTTCACGCAGGGCCAGCACCTCGGCGTCATTTCCGGCGCCCGGCGCTTCCCGAATGAAACGTTCTTTTTCCGCGCCCTGCGGAAGCGGCAGTATGGTCAGCATGATCATTCTCCTTTTGCTTTGTTGCGAGCCTGTCCGACTTTGCGCCGGAGGCCAGCCGTTTTACTTCATCCGCCGTAAGCGCGCGCCATTTCCCCGGCTGCAGCATGCCGAGCCGGACCGGGCCGATTGCCACGCGCTTGAGCCGGGCGACCTCGAGGCCGAGCTGCTCGCACATCTTTCGAATCTGGCGGTTCCTGCCCTCATACAAGACAATCTCAAGGACCACGCGGCCGGACTCCTGCTGAATCACGCTGACTTTCGCCGGGGCGGTCTTCCTGTCGTCGATCATCATTCCGACCGCCATCTGCGTCAGCTGGTCTTCGGTAATCCCGGGCCGAACGGTGACACGGTATATTTTCGGCACATGAAGCGACGGATGGGTCATCGAATTTGCAAACTCCCCGTCGTTGGTCATAAGCAGCAGCCCTTCCGATTCACGGTCGAGCCGGCCCACGGGGTAAACACGCCCGGGGACATCCCGAATCAGCTCCGCCACGCATTTCCGGTTCATTTCATCGCTCATAGTGGTGATAAAGCCGCGCGGTTTATGCAGCATGATGTAAATTTTCTTCTGGTGTGTTTCCAGGGGTACGCCCCTGACACTGATCTTATCCCTTTTCGGGTCCACCTTATCCCCTATTTTTGCAGTTGTGCCGTTGACCCGGATCTCACCGGCGGCAATCATTTCCTCCGCCTTCCTTCTGGAGGCAACCCCGCAGTCCGCAAGCACCTTTTGCAGCCTAACATCCTTTGCCATACTGTATTTTCACCCTTAAATATTTATTGAATCCGGAGAAAACGAATAAAATTTTCCCAGAATCTTTGCCATATGTTCTTTGATTGCACGATTTTCGGAACGCTTTCCCCGGCAACCAGCCTGGTTTCCGCCAGAACCTTCTTTTCCAGGGTATAGCGCACCGTCCCCACGCACCGGCCGGCCTCCACCGGAGCATAAAGAAATTTCGGCATGGAAACAACCCGCTTCAAACCGGCCGCCTGCTGCTTGCTCAGAATCACGCTGCCGCCCGCGCTCCCGCGGACCGTAACGCTTTCCTTTGTCCCGCCGACCACCGGCACGGAAACGGAACAGCCGCTGTCGTCGATCGGGCAGGCTTCCTGCTGGGAAAATCCGTAATCCAGCAGCTTTTCATGGTCGTTCCAGTCGTCCGGCGCGTTCAGCGTCACGGCAACCAGGCGGACGCCGTTCCTTTCCGCCGCCGAAACAAGGCAGCGGCCCGATTTTTTGGTAAACCCGGTTTTCACGCCGGTGCAGCCGGAATACATGCTGAGCAGTTTATTGTGGTTGGTAAAGCGCCTGGTCTGATCCGGGCTGACAAACTCAATATTGTACTGCCTGCTGCCGGCGATCTTAGCAAAATCCGGGTTTTTCATAGCCGCAGCCGCAAGGGCTGCCAAATCGCGCGCGGTCGTGTAATGATCTTCGTTGTCAAGCCCGGAGGGAGTGACAAAATGCGTATCCTTCAAGCCGAGCTCCTTCGCCCGGCGGTTCATCCGGTCCGCAAAAGCGGAAACGGAGCCGCTGATGGCGACGGCCGCCGAATTCGCGGCGTCATTCCCCGAAACAGTGAGCATGCCCGCCGCAAGCGATTTCAGGCTGAGCCGGTTGCCGGGCAGAAGTCCCATGGACGAGCCCTCCACACGAACCATCGCGTCCGTAATGGTCACGACGCGGTTGTTCGCACGGGCCGATTCCAGCGTGAGGAGCGCGGTCATGATTTTCGTGGTGCTGGCCATGGGGCGCCGGGTGTTTTCATCCTTGGCGTATAAAATCCCGCCCGTGTCCTGATTCATCAAAACAGCGGATTTCGCCGTGACCTGCGGCGCGGTATCCGCCGCCGCACCGACGGAAAAGCAAAACGCGCCAAACACGCAGACCGCCAGAAGAATTAATTTTTTCAGCAAAACAACCACCTGCCTATTCTGAATTATATGCAGGCGGCTGCTTGATTATTTTGTATTATATTTGAGGATCTTCCATCTTTCCGCCCGAAGCGGCGCCGTTCTGTTTGGCACTCTGCTGCTTTGATTTTTTTCCGCCGACCAGATTGCCGATTTTATCCACAATTTCAGGGAACATGCCGATGATCCGGTCCGCGGCGTTGTTGTACGGGTCAATCTGCAACAATTTGACCGTCCCGTTGCAAATGGTGATAAACGCCACAGGGGTAATGGAAACGCCGGCCCCCGTGCCGCCGCCGAAAAATGTTTTGTCGGTCTGTGTTTTCGTCGGGAAGTCGGAACCGCCGGAAGCGAACCCGTAGCTGATTTTGGAAATCGGAATCAGGATGGAGCCGTCGGGCGAGGTAACGGGGTCGCCGATAATCGTGTTGATATCCACCATTTCCTTGATCTTTTCAAGAGTGGTATTCATCATGCCTTCGATAGGATGATCAGTCAATGAAACGCACCGCCTTTATTTTATTTATTTGAAACCCGCGCTGCGGATTTCATGATTTTAAGGGATCGGAAAAGCGCGGAAAGCAGCGGACCGACAAGGAAAACAGGCAGAATATGCACCCTGAAATCAAAATTCACGGCAGACTGTTTCGCCTGAAAATCCGGAACCACGCTGATGTGGTATTGCCGGTACTTCATGGTGTTCAGCAGAATCCCGGCCGCGCCGCACAGCGCCGCGCAAGCTCCCCCGTAAAGGAGCGCCGTCTGTGCCGCGTCTTCGTCCGAAACCACAACATCGGCGTACAAACGGTCAATCACCATGTGGGAAAACAGCTTTTTTGCGGTTCCGGCTGCAATCGAGGCAAATTCCCGGAGGATGTTTAAAAATCCTGAAAGTCCCTTTTGCTCTATTATTTCCCTGATTTTTGATTTTGTTTCATGCTCCTCCTCATTTTCTTTTATTTCTTTTTTCTCCTGCTTTGCTTTTTTCCCAGGCTGCTCCGGCAATACGGTGTAGCAGATCAAAAGATACCTTACCTTTAGCCCCAGCTCGGTCTCAAATGTTGCCGAAACCTGGATCGGAAACAAAAGCAAAAGAAAAACAAATAAGAAAATACAGAGGATTACTATTAATGCTGTCATAACGCCTCCGCCATCCCGGGGGAAGCCTGCGGTTCAGGCATCCGCTTTTTCCTCTTCCGCCTGCTTTTCGGGAATCGGCGGAAGCTCGCTCAACGAAGAAATACTCAGGCACCGCAGAAAATTGGCCGTTGTCCCGTAAAGCAGCGGCCTGCCCGGAAGCTCCAGCCTGCCGCGTTCCTCAATCAGGCCCTTCGCGCTAAGGCTGCCGATGACCCCCGAACAATCCACACCGCGAATCTGTTCGATAAACGCTTTTGTGACGGGCTGGTTATAGGCAACGATCGCAAGGACCTCCAAGCCCGCCGGGGAAAGCGGCGTGTTTCGCCGCATGTCCATCACCTTATGAATCGGTTTCGCATATTTGGGGTTGGAACACATCTGATACTGGTCTTCCATGCGCACAATCAGAACGCCGGATTCCTCGCCGTCGTATTCATCCGCAAGATTCTGAAGGATTTTGGCGGCCGTGGGCCTGTCCAGCTCCAGCGCGTCCGCAACACGGTCGATGGAAACCGGGTCGCCGCTCACAAACAGAATCGCCTTTATTGCTTCCCGTAGCTTTTTAATTTCCAATGCCTCACCCCGCCGTTCATCAATTTTACCGTTTCGTTCCCGTCCTCCCCTTCCACGCGAACGCGTTTGCCCCTGACCAGCTCCAGAACGGCCAGAAAGGTGGCGACCATGTCGGAGCGGCCGCGCTTCTCTTCAAACAGAGATTCATACCGGACCTCGTGCGCAGTCCACAGCCGGCGCAGCACCGCGACAATTTTGGAGGAAACGGAAACGATTCGGTGTGTGATGCCGGAAAACGCCTCCGGCTTGGGCGGCAAAAGCCGCTTCCCCCGCCCGGCCGCGTTCAGGTAAGCCGCCAAAAGCTCTTCCGGCCGGTGGACCCTGCGGTAAGTTTCGTCAAAATCAATTTTTTCAGGTTCCCTGACGAAAAATTCCAGATTGAAGCTTGCCGCCATGCTCTGCGCGACCCGCCTGCATTCCTGATACTCCAGCAGCTGACCGCTCAGTTCCCGGCTCAGCTCTTCGGCCTCCTCATGCTTCGGCAGCAGAGAAACGGTTTTAATGTAAACCAGCCGTGCGGCCATTTCCAAAAACTCGCTGGCGACATCCATGTCCTGTTTCTGCATCTCATGAATCTGCTCCATGTACTGTTCCAGCAGCTCTGCAATGGGAATATCGCAGATATTGAGTTTATTTTTGGAAATCAGATAGAGCAGTAAATCAAGCGGCCCCTCAAAGGAAGGCAGCTTATAGGATAGTTTTTCCATAACGCCCCGCTTTTATAACAAACCGAAAAGATGATAAATCAACTGCGCCAAAGACATCACGCCCGTGTAAAATGTCTGCTGCAAAAAGTACAGGGGCGCACTCAGCCAGCCGCTGAACAGAACAATAAACGAAACCATAACAATAATATTCTGATACCGGTAGTAGTTGTAGAGCGCCTTATTGGACAGAAACGCGCCGAGAATTTTGGAACCGTCGAGCGGCGGCAGCGGAATCAGATTAAAAACGGCAAGCAGCACGTTAATACTGATATAAGCTTCAAAAAACCACATCACAACATCCGACAGATTCCCTTTGGCCGCTATAAAAACACCCACATAAATCAGCGCGCCGACGAAAGAGGCCAGCAGGTTGGAAACAGGCCCGGCCAGCGCGGTGATCGCCATGTCGCGCTTCGGATTTTTAAAGTTGCGCGTATCCACCGGAACGGGCTTTGCCCAGCCGAACCCGAATAAAAGCAGGAAGAGGGAACCCATCAGATCAATGCTGGGCAATGGGTTCAGCGTAATTCTTCCGCTGTATTTCGCCGTATTGTCGCCGAGCTTGTAGGCAACCCAGCCGTGCGCGCATTCGTGCAAAGGCAAAATACAGAATATAATAAACAAAACGGCGGCAATTTCCGCTATCACCTGGGAAAAATCAACCGAACCGCCGTAAAACAGCGCCTGAATCATATTGATCAGCATAGCATACTCTCCTTTATATCAAATTATTATAATACCTGTCTGTAAAAAAAACAAGCGATACGCTTTAAATCCGGTTAAAAAGGTGACGCAATCCGCTTTTCGGGCAGAATTGGGCAGAATATTGAAAAAAGGCTTGCATTTACTTTCCATATCTGATAAAATACCAATGTTGTAATTCTTTAAATCAGTCCTTTTAAAGGAGGTGCAGACACATGGCAAAGTGTGAAGTTTGTGGCAAGGATATGGCTTTCGGTATAAAGGTTTCTCACTCTCACAGACGCTCCAACAGAACCTGGAAGCCCAACATCAGGCGCGTTAAAGCAGTTGTGAACGGTACTCCCAAGCGTATTTACGCCTGCACCCGTTGCTTGCGTTCCGGCAAAGTTACCCGCGCTGTCTGATGTTTGAAACACAGACCGCAAAATCCAATCATTTGGGTAACCAAAAATGGAAGAATCGAAGGAGTGGCATCAGGCCGCTCCTTTTTTCTTTTGCATCTCCGGAAAAGCAGGCGGTTTTGCGGCATGAAGCGTTTCCGCAGAAATTTTCTTTCAGCTGAAAGACGACAGGGCATATCGACAGCCTCCGAAAGGACTTTGCCGATATGCTCTGTTTTTTACTCTTTTTCAGAACCCGGTTCGCCGCTTCCCGGCTTTTCCTGGTAAAACCTTTAAATTTCCACGCCGGCTTGGTTCAGCGCGGTTTTCAGCCCGTTAATATCCTGCCGATAGCAAAAGCCCCGCATTCCGAACGCCTCTCCCGCGGCAATGTTTTCTTCGCGGTCGTCAATAAAAAAGCATTCTTCCGGACGCAGGCCGTACCGATCAAAAAACAGCCGGTAAATTTCCGGCTCCGGCTTGATCGTATGCACGTCCGCAGAAATAAATTCCCCGTCCAAAACAGGAACGCAGGGGATCAAGCCCCGGAACTGACGGTATTTTTTGCTCACATTGGAAAGAAGATACACGCGGTACCCCCGGCCCTTCAGCTGCCGCGCCAGTTCGTTTGTTTCAGGGATCGGAACCATATATTCGAACCAGTGCTCCCAAATCTGCGCAGCATCCGCATGCAGGCGCTTCGGCAGATGAGAAAGCGCAAACCGAAGGTATTCCTCCGGTTCAATCGTCCCGCGGTCATTTTGCAGCCATTCCTTCGGCCGGAACATTGCGCTGTTTACCAGCTCCGCGTCCGTCTCATCCGAAATCCAGCGACGGATATAATCAATCGGCTGATATTCCAGCAGCACCCAACCCATGTCGAACACGATATTTTTAATCATTGTCAGCTATCCCCCGCTCATATTTCTCTGGCGGCGCAACACCTCCGCGCCGCTAAACAGCAAAAAGACACCCCGTCGGACAATGGAAGACCGGGGGCGCCGTTGCGCTCCTCCCGACGGAAAGCGCCGAGAAAAATCCGTTTCTTGATTCATACCTCGTGTGCGTAATATTATATCATCATCCGACATTCGGCACAAGAACCGCCATCGCAAAACATCATTTTCATGGTACAAAAATCATTCTGCAAAATATTATAAGAAAGGAGCATTGTGCTTCACAAATACATGCAGGAGGTTTCAAGATGGAAGAGATTCAACCGCTCTGCAATCTGAAGGTCGGTCAATCCGCCCGGGTAAAACGGCTTATTTCCACCGGCAGTATGCGGCGCCGCTTGCAGGATATCGGCCTGATCGAAGGTACTCATGTGGAATGCCTGCAAAAAAGCCCGGCCGGCGACCCGGTCGCATTTTTGATCCGCGGGGCGGTGATTGCGCTGAGAAGCGAAGACAGCCGCAATGTTATCATCACCACAATGTAACGGCTGCAATTCTGCAGTCTGGCGGTTCCGACTGCAGAATTGCCGTTTTTCATATTGAATTCCGAAAGGATGAGAGCTATGGGACTGACCCTGGAATCGACCGGAATACGATCCGTACGCGAAAGCCTGGTCATTGAACGAAAAAATGACAAAGAACAGGTGATCGCGTTGGCCGGAAACCCCAATGTGGGGAAAAGCACCGTGTTTAACACGCTGACCGGAATGAACCAGCACACGGGCAACTGGCCCGGAAAAACCGTGGAAAACGCGCAGGGGCGCTGCTCTTTCTACGGTACGGATTATATCATGGTGGACCTTCCCGGTACATATTCGCTGATGGCGCACTCCGCCGAAGAAGAAGCGGCCCGGGATTTTATCTGTTTCGGCGGGCCGGACGCGGTCGTGATTGTCTGCGACGCAACCTGTCTGGAACGCAATATGAACCTCGTTTTGCAGACCATTGAAATCACGCCGCACGCCGTTGTTTGCATCAACCTGATGGATGAAGCCAGAAAAAAGCATATCCGCATTGATTTCGGCAGCCTCCAGAAGGACTTGGGCGTTCCGGTCGTCGGAATCACCGCGCGAAGCAGCCGCGGACTGGAAAAACTGATGGCCGCGGTCGGCGGACTTCGTTCCGAGCTTTTTGTAAACCCGATCAAAATCCGGTACCCGTCGCCGGTGGAGGAAGCAGCCGCCATGATGGAGCCCGCGCTGAAACAGCGGTTGGAAAACCGCCTGAATGTTCACTGGGCCGCCCTGCGTCTGCTTGAGCGCGACCAATCTCTTCTGAACAGCCTGAACCGGTTTCTCGATACCGATTTGACAGCCGACGGGGAAATCACATCAGCGTTGGAACGGGCGCAGAAGCATCTGGAACAGAACGGAATTACGCCGGATATTTTGGAGGATAAAATTGTGTCCTCGCTCGTGGTAGCCGCGGAAGGGATCTGCGCGGACGCCATTTCCTTTGACCGGCCGGACTACAACGCGCGCGACCGCAAAATTGACCGCTTTCTGACCAGCAAATGGACCGGGGTGCCGGCCATGCTGGCGCTTCTCACGTTTATCTTCTGGATTACGATTACCGGAGCCAATTACCCTTCCGATCTGCTTTCTGCCGTTCTGTTCCGTTTTCAGGATTTTCTGCTCGCGCTCCTGAACCGTATGGGCGCGCCCGAATGGCTGACCGGCATGCTGATTCTCGGCGTATACCGCGTACTCGCATGGGTCGTTTCCGTCATGCTCCCCCCCATGGCGATCTTCTTTCCCCTGTTTACCCTGCTGGAAGACCTCGGCTACCTGCCGAGAGTCGCGTTCAACCTGGATAAATACTTTAAAAAGGCGCACGCCTGCGGAAAGCAGGCTCTTACCATGTGTATGGTCTAACCGATTTTGCAGTCAGAATTTTCTCACCTCACAAAAGGTCCTCCCGGCCGCCACAGCCGGGAGGACCTTTCCGCATCCGCACGTCGTGCCTGTTTCGCGGAATCACCGGATTCCACGGGAAGCCTTTTGGTTCATCCTCCTGCGCCGCAGCGCTCCAGAAAGATGCGGATATGATCTTCCTCTGTTTTCACATCCGCTCCCGTCCTGCCAAGTCGGTCACATAAGCCGAGCAGCGCGACTTCGCGAAGATCGGCCTGACGCTTCATCTCGTCGATTGCCGCGAACGGAAGACGGTTTACGACAAACAGAATCTGCATGTGCCACCGGACCAGTGCTTCCACCTCGGTCAGAAAACGACCGTCCTGCGTGAATTCAGACAGAAATTCGCGCGCCAGCCCGGCTCCCGCCTTGTCATGGTCGTAAGAGGTAATCTTCCCCCTGCGGACCTTTGTAACAAGCGGCTTTCCAATGTCGTGCAGCAGGGCGGCCCACATAAAAGCACGGGGGTTTTTGCTCTGGGTTTTCCGTTGCGCGGCACAATCCGTCACCAGCATCGTGTGATTCCAAACGCTTCCCTCCGGATGATGGGAGGGGGACTGGCCGGTGCCTTTCATCCGGTAAAGCCAAACAAAAGGCGGTTTGCGGAACACCGGTTCTTCCGACACAGACTCGAGAAAGCGCGAAGGCCTATCGTCCTGAAGCAAAGAGCGGTCGATCTGCTCAAACAGCTGCCGCTCCGCACTCAATCCTTATGCTCCGGAAGGGTGTCTTTCAGTCCGAACACCGCCCGCGCGCTTTCCGCCTGCGGATCGTGCTTGATCGTTTTGGAGGGAAATTTTGCGCCGCTTCCTTTCCCGTTTGCGTCATGATTGGATTTTTTATCCCGATGTTTCATCCGATCGTTTCCCCCTTACCGTTTGGTGTTCGGACCAAGCGCGACTTTTTTTACGTTGTGGTTTTCGTTCTGCTGTTTGATGTCCGATAAATTCCATTCCTTCGTGTCCGTGGATTTTGATTCGGGACGAAGCGGAGAATCATCTTTTTTTCTGTTATGCATTGGCTCAGCTCCTTTTTCCTGATACACCTTATTATCCGAATGATTCGGTCAATTTATTCCAAAGAGCTCCCTTTCCATCAGATATAGTCGCTTCACGGAAAAAACGCCCATGTATTTGCAAGGCCGGCATCATTGGCCGGATTGGAAAAAGCAGCCAAAACACGGCAGGGCTGCGGGGAAAGGGCATAAGAAAAAAGTTTTTGCAATATAAATGAATGATGCCTTGTTTGTCAAGCAAGACCTGCGGAATTTAAAGATAAAATTGTGCCCAGAAAGGAAATTTTCAGGAACATATCCCGCATTCCGAGCATTTTTCTTGCGGGCAGGTGTAATTTCAACCCAACCTGACTAGACTTTGGAGGAACAAACAAGGCCTACCTTGAAAATATGGTGGTGGCATTTGTGATCATTGTGATTCGGCGCAGACAAATCGAAATTTTGCTGTTCTGTTTGGTCGCGGCGGTAATCGGGGCCGCCTATTTTGCCAACCGGCCCCAAACAGCGGTGCAGACCGGCGCCGCCAACACCAACTGGGGGCTTGGATTCGGAGAAAACGGGAAACAGCCGACAGGCAATGCGTCGGCTGCCTTTTTAAAGCAGTTCAACGCCTATTATATAGGCGCGGCAGACAAAAAAATCATTTACCTGACCTTTGACGCCGGGTATGAAAACGGCTGTACCCCGGCAATTCTGGACGCGCTGAAAAAGCATCACGTAAAAGCCGCGTTTTTCGTTGTGGGAAACTACCTGAACACGAGCCCGGATCTGATCAAACGAATGGTAAGCGAAGGGCATATTGTCGGGAATCACACCAATACACATCCGGATATGTCCAAAATATCGGATATGGCGTCGTTCCAAAAGGAAATTTCCGCGGTGGAAAACAAATACAAAAAAATCACCGGAACAGACATGCAGAAGTTTTACCGCCCGCCGCAGGGAAAATACAGCGTGGATAACTTAAAAATGGCAAACGAGCTGGGCTATAAAACTATTTTCTGGAGCCTTGCCTACGTGGACTGGTATCAAGACAAACAGCCGACCAAAGAAGAAGCCTACTCCAAACTGCTGACCCGAATACATCCAGGGGCCGTGGTTCTTCTGCACAGCACTTCAAAAACCAACGCGGAGATTCTTGATGAGCTTCTTTCGAAGTGGGAAGGCATGGGGTACCGGTTCGGCACGCTCAGCGAACTCTGCTCATCCAATCAACCGTGATAAAACCCCCTCGGATATCCAATGATATCCGAGGGGGTTTTATCACTCAATGACGGGGGTGCGCGCGTACCGCCAGCACGGCCTGAATCATTGCGGAAAGCACCTGCGCGTTGGTCTGCGGGTCAATGTCGGGCGTCGGCCGGCCCGCCATCAGTACCATGTATTTGGGCGGCAGCTTGTTGAGCGCAAGCGCGACGATATCTTTTTTGCAGCGGTCGCACTTGCAGCATTTAAAGCGGGCCAAGACCGAATCCAGTTTTTCCAGCACAATGCTTTCCATAACATTGATCAGAACGGTGGGCTGTGTATCCAAAGAAGGCACGCCCACCTCCCTGCGCGCAGCCGGACGCTGTCGGTTGGACTGTGCTTCCTCCTCCGCATCCTCAGCGGAAAGGGCCCGACCGCCTGCGTCCACTTTTTCCCGGGTGCTCCCCTCCGGATTTCCCTGCCTCGGCGCGGAGGGCATCAGCTTTTTATACATTAAATCCTTATCGATTTCTTTTTTCGTCCTTGCCATGATTACCTTCCTTTCGCCAGCAGTTCTTCCATAAATTGCAGATAATCTTTTGCAACATTATTTTTGGGCGCGTACTGAAAAAGGTTCTGCTGCACGGACTGCGCTTCGCTTGCCACAATACTGTTGCGGATGCAGCTTTTAAAAATCGGGATGTTCAGATCCGCCGCGATCAATTCCGCCGTGCCCCTGATCTCGCGGCTCAACAGAGAGCGCGGGCTGTATTTGGTCAGTAAAATTCCGGAAATGGAGAGGATCGGGTTGCAGTATTTTTTCACCCGTTCCACCGTTTCATAAAGCTGGGAAATTCCCTGAAGGCTGAAAATATCGGGAAGCATGGGAACTACGATTTCATTGGAAGCGGCAAACGCGTTGATCGTTAAAATTCCAAGATTGGGCGGCGTGTCGATCAAAATATAGTCGTAATATCCCATGACCGGTTTCAGCGCTTCTCTGAGCAAAAATTCACGGCCGGTTTTGGTGAACTCAAGTTCAATCCCGCTCAATAAAATGCTGGAAACAATCATATCCGCCGTTTCCGTCTTCTGAATGGCAAATTGCAGTCTTACCTCGCCTTTCAGCACATCGTAAACCGTCGCACTGATTTCCGTGTCTGCGCCGGCACTGAAACCAAGGTTTCCCTGCGGGTCCATGTCTATCATCAGAACACGAAATCCCTTCTTCTTCAATCCGGCCGCCAGACTGCAGGTCGTTGTCGTCTTTCCGACTCCTCCCTTTTGATTGGAAACCGATATGACTCTGGCCATTCCATAAATCCCCCTCAATCGACAATTCCCGATAAATTTATATTATACTATTGATCAGCGGCTTTCACAATATCTATGAAACCGGAAGACGAAACCATTTGCGCGGCGCACCATCGGCGCCCGCAAAGGCTGTTTTTCGCACAAACGGAATTCCCGCCGCATCGGCGGAGCATGCAAGAGAAAAGGTCACGGCGGAAATCACGTGATAAATAAAAACATTTTGCATGATTTTTTAAATTATCATTCGTTTTTTGTTTTGTAAACACCTTCGGGGAATTATGAATCCCATTCGATAAAATACGAAAAATTGATGATTGAATATCAGTTTTGTTTCATTTTTTCACTAATAATTTCTGCTTTTCACTTATTTATTAAGTGATTTTAACGGTTTTTCAAAATTTGTTCACAAATTAGTTGACTTTTTTATTGAAAGGTGTATTCTTAGTTCAGCAAATACAAGCGAGTGTGCCTTTTAAAAAATGAATTGTTTAAATTTAAATCTTTCATTTTATAAAACCATATCAATTTAAAAAGGCACGCGGCATTCATTTGGAACTTCTTTTTTCCTTACGGCGAATGAATGCTGTTCATACGGAACGCAATAACAAGGGGGTTGATGCTACGAAAAAAGTTGAGATGATGATTCGGCCGGAAAAGCTGGAGGATGTCAAAGAAATTTTCGCAGAACTGAAACTTCATGGAATGACCGTCACCATGGTTTCGGGGTGCGGGCATCAAAAGGGCCGAAAGAACTGGTACCGCGGTGTGGAATGCGAAATCAGCCTTTTGCCGAAAGTCAAGGTTGAAACCATTGTACACGACAGCGTTGTGCCGGAACTGCTCCGGCAGATTACCT
This sequence comes from Clostridiales bacterium, assembly GCA_012517675.1. Lineage (GTDB taxonomy): Bacteria > Bacillota > Clostridia > Oscillospirales > Acutalibacteraceae > Caproiciproducens. The sequence goes on from JAAYUL010000043.1 coordinate 18,620, forward strand.
CCAGAATCCAGACCGGCGAAGTCGGCGACGGAAAAATTTTCGTTTACAATGTGGAACAGGCGGTCAGAATCCGTACGGGTGAGAGTGGTGAAGATGCAATCTAAAAGCAGCAGCCGTCCTCCGGTGGAAATGAAAAAGAAAGTGATGATATCCGTTCTTTTCATTTTTGCCTGCGCAATCTGCATATCCGGAGTTTTCTTCTCCGTTTACAGTCTTTTAAACCGGATTACCTTTCAGGTAATCAACACACAGGTTCCGGGTGTATTGTTTGGGCTTGCGGTTTTATATCTGGGGATTCGCTATTTGATTTCACTGAACAATCTGCGCAAAGAGGTTTACAAGCCGACCTCCAGATTTTCCTGGGATAATTTCAAAAAAGAAAGCCGTGCAAAGCACAAACGGCAGCGCATAAAGTAAGGCAAAGGTGCCGAAATTCGCTTACATAGCGGCTTTCGCACTTTTTTTATTTTCCGGATTCTTTTTATTGAAATGGTAACGGGCAAAGGTGCCGGTTCCGATTGATCGGAGCCGGCATTTCTATATTATTCTTACATTTTCAGCTTGAAAAGGAGTGGAAACATGAAAAAAATTGAAATGATCATCCGTCCCGAAAAACTGGAGGACGTGAAGGAGATTCTCAATCAATTGGACGTTCATGGCATTACAACCACCATGGTTGCCGGCTGCGGCAACCAGAAAGGCAGAAAAAAGGTCTATCGCGGGACCGAATTCAGCCTGAACCTTCTGCCAAAGGTGAAAGTGGAAACCGTTGTCAATGACGAAATTGTGGGAACCCTGATTGCAAAAATCACCGAGGGGATTAAAACCGGCGAAGTCGGAGACGGCAAAATTTTCGTTTACAATGTGGAACAGGCCGTAAAAATCAGGACCGGAGAATCCGGAGACGGCGCCCTGTAATTCTCTGAAACTTTTCCGCTGTGGTATGACATCATTATGTTAGGGGTATTGATATGAAAAAAATGTGGAAAATCTTAGGCATCGTTTCCGTGGTGGTTATTGCCGTCACATTGCTGTCCACTACCGCGTTTGCTTCCAGCACGGCGGCAGCGGACCCCACCGGCGCAAGCTACGCGACCGCGACCGGTTCTGAAACCATTAAGGATGTCGCAATCGCCACCAGCAAAGCCCAGCTCAGCGCAAATTTTGTCTGGATCATGCTGACCGGCTTTATGGTTTTCTTCTTCCAATGCGGTTTTGCAATGGTTGAAACCGGCTTCTGCCGCGGCAAGCACGCCGCGCACACCATGGCCATGAACTTCATGGTGTTCCTGGTCGGCGCAGTCGGCTACTTTCTGGTTGGTTTCGCCCTGCAGTTCGGCGGTTCCGGCGGAAACATCAACCTCGGCAGCGGCGGTGCCGCGCTGAACGGAATGCTCTCCATTCCGGGCCTTGGCGGTATTCTGGGGTATAAAGGCTTTTTCCTGCAGTCCGGCAATACATACGACGCCGGGATTTACGCCCTGTTCTTCTTTCAGATGGTGTTCATGGACACAACCTGTACGATTCCGACAGGCGCCATGGCGGAACGCGTGAAATACTCCGCAGTTGTCATCACTTCGTTTTTTATCTCCATGGTCTACTATCCCCTGTTCGGCAACTGGATGTGGGGCGGCGGCTGGATGGCTACCCTTGGCCAGAACTTCGGCCTCGGTCACGGCGCTGTTGACTTCGCGGGTTCCGCGGTTGTTCACGCGATGGGCGGAATGATGGCTTTGGCCGGCGCGATCGTCATCGGGCCGAGAATCGGTAAATTCAAGAAAGACGGCACCGCAAGGGCTTTCCCCGGCCATCATATCCCGATGGCGATTGTCGGAACCATCATCCTGTTCTTCTGCTGGTTCTCCTTTAATGCAGGCTCAACCCTGAACGCAGGCGATTTCAGGCTTGCGGTTGTCGCAACCAACACCATGGTGGCAGGCGCCGTCGGCGGTCTGGTCGCAATGTTCTACATGTGGATCAAATACGGCAAACCCGATCCTTCCATGACCTGCAACGGCGCTTTGGCCGGCCTGGTCGCAATCACCGCGCCCTGCGCCTTTGTAAACGCCGTAGCCGCTTTCTTCATCGGCGCGTTTGCCGGAATCCTGGTCTGCCTTTCCGTTTCCTTTGTGGAAAACAAGCTCAAGCTTGACGACCCGGTCGGCGCTATTTCCGTACACTGTGTAAACGGAATCTGGGGCATCGTTGCTCTCGGCCTGTTCGCAGACGGCACCTACGGCGACCAGATCAACGGCGTTGCCGGCGGTGTAAAGGGCCTGTTCTACGGCGATTCCGGTCAGTTCGCCGCGCAGATGATCGTGGTTCTTGTTCTGATTGTCTGGGGCTTCGGTCTTTCGTTCGTATGGTTCAAGTTCCTGAATAAGGTCTGGGGCCTGAGAGTAAAACCGGAAGTGGAAATTGAAGGTCTGGATATGGAAGAAATGGGCGCGCTCGGCTACCCGGATTTCGTGATCCAGCAGTCCGAACTCGACATGGTTTCCCCCGACACGGCTATTCTTAAAAAATATTTAAAATAAATTCTTATAATGAAGCAATCGGCCGCCCGAAAACTCGGGCGGCCGATTTGCGCCGCAAAATATTTCAGCCTGAACTTTTTTCACAGATCACCGAATTTGCGTTGATCATCCGCCCGGCCATGTGATTTCTTCCTTTCGCAGCAAAATTTCCCTCGCAAATTCTGTCTCTGCTGAATGATATTGGAAACGAGTGAGACCGAATAATCGTTTCATTATCATCGATACTAAAAAGGCAGGGAAACCTGCATGAAAGGAAGGTCTTACGAATGAACAACAACAAAAGCAGAAGGAAAGACCGGCCGAAAAGCAACCCGGAACTCAGAAAAATGCAGCCGAAGGATTACGAGGACGCAGGAATCATCAACGGCCGCAGCATCGGGATTCATGACGGCAAGCATGAAAAAAGCGGAAACTGACGCTGATATGCTTCCTGCCGCTGAGGACGATCTGAAAACGGCAGTCTTTGTCCCTTGAAATTTCAGAATTCCTTTGGGAGAGATGTTCTGTTTTCAGAAACGCTCCGAACTGAAAGGATGGGGAAAATGGAAACGTTACTTTGCAGTGTTTCGGGGATTCCGAACAAAGAAAGCAAAACCCAGATCAAAAACGCCCTGGATAAAATAAAGGGCGTTCAGGAGGTCGGCGTCAATATGGCGACAAGCACGATCAAGGTGGAGTACAATCAACCCGCCACCGCCGCGGAAATCAAAGACCGAATTGAAGATTCCGGATTCAAAATTGAATATGCATAGCAAACCGTGAAAGAAACGAGGGGGCGGAATTTCTCAATTCCGTCCCCCCGGGCTTTCCGCGATCCGCTCAATCACCATGTCGTAACGGCCCCACGTTTCGTCTTTGTAGGGAAAATCCCCGCTTCGGTACGCTTCCTCGCGGAATCCGCTCGCCAGGTAGCACGCATGCGCGGCCGGATTGTTTTCAAAGACCTTCAATGTCACGCGATTCATCTTCAGAATTTCAAAGGCGTACTTCACGGCAAGCGTGACCATCTCTTTCCCGCAGCCCTGCCCTCGGCGGCGGGGATCCACCACAATAAACCCCAGATGTACGCTTTGTTTTTGGTAATCCGCGCCGCGCAGAAAGAAATGCCCGACCGGCGTTCCGTTTTCATCAAGCGCCGAAAAAATCCAGCTGTGCTCGTCCTGTTCGTAAGTCTTCCGGTATTTCTCCAGCTGCTCCGCCGTGAGCGGATATGTAAATTTCCCCGCGCACCACATGGCAAAACAGCGCTCGCCGTCAACCCAGTTCAGCAAATACCCGGCGTCGGATGCTTTATAGGGACGCAGCCTGATCATAAACAGTCATCCTCCATTTTTCTGCGGCATCGCGCAGCCATCCGACGAAAGGAAACTTCAACCTCCGGTGAACCACGGACGCGGCAC
>JAAYUL010000044.1 GCA_012517675.1 Clostridiales bacterium
CCCGACACCGACGCCAACACCGACGGAGGTAATTTCTGAAGAAGAGACGCCTCTCGCGTCGCCGCAGACCGGCGAATCCGGCAATGGGATCGGCGGCGTCTGCGCGGCACTGCTTCTGGCCCTGACCGGCGGCTGGCTCGCGCTGGCCGGCATCCGCAGAGCGAAAAAAATGAAAAGTGAATAATCATTCCCGATCAAAGGATCGCCCCCGCCAAACGGCGGGGGCGATCCTTTTACCTTCCCGTTTTGCCGCTTCCATGCAAAGCCCGCGTCAACCGCTCAGCAATTGCGAATGCGTGCCATCATCAGCTCGTCCGCGTATTCCCCGTTCCGAATTGCGGCTTTGCGTTTGATCCCCTCGCGTTCAAACCCCATTTTTTCATAAAGGCGGATTGCTTTTTCATTGCAGGTGTAAACGCCAAGCTCCACGCGCACCAGCATCAGCCAGTTGTCGGCCAGGTCCAGAATCGCCTCCATCAGCTTTTGCCCGGCGCCCATTCCCTGGTAATCGCGGTGTACCTGTATTCCGATTCCGCCGGAATGGCGCAGCCTGGGGCTTTCATACACCTGAAGTCCGGCCATGCCGATCACTTTTTCCGAAGCGTCGTCCTGCACTAATATAGCCGTGAACGCATGAAAATTCGTCCCCGCTCCCGCAATCATTTTTTCGCTTTTGGAGAAGGATTCGGTCGGCATTGCCAGCATGTTTTCCCTTACGCCGCTCATAATGCGTATTTCATAAATCGCCTGGGCGTCCTGCGCGCGGACGGGTCTTATGCGGATATCCATCGCAATCCCTCCATGCTTTTTGCTTTTCGTTGATCATAATTATAATTCTCCTCAGTGAGAAAGTCAACCGGCGGGGGAAACGGTATCCATCCTGTTCACTCCCGTTCGCTGCATGAATCATATACGCGCATCGCATCTATGCAAACCGCTTCTTTAAAACATCCTGTGTCCTGTACGTTCTTATTTACATCTTGCAGGTTTCCATCCATAAAGTAGTCCTCCTAACACGTTTACTGAAACCCATGTTTCTCAATATCATTTTATGGCGGCGGGTTAATTGTGTTACAGGATTCTGATACGGATTGAAGGATTGTACATAAGGCGGTCGGTCGGCCTTTCGCCGCCGGCGGAAAAAATGCGGGGTAAAATGGATTCGCGTTCCTGAAGAATTCCGGCCGATGCCGCGGGGAAAGGGGGAGGGACCGGCACTTACAATAATAAATATAATATAGTAATAAAAATATATTAATTATAGCTGTAAATCGTTCAATCGGTAAAAAGCACAAATTTAGACATGGTTTTTCGCCGTATTTCGTCTTTATACGGCATAATTTATATTTATCTTTTATTACGTTTCTGTTATACTTAGGTTAAAGATCTGTAAAGAAAACAAATGATTCAGGCAATTTGTAAGACGAAATGAGGTTTTGGAATGCAACCTGTGCTGATTATTGCACTGCTGCTTGTGTGCGCTTCCATTTTTGTGAACGGCTGGACAGACGCGCCGAACGCGATCGCGACTGTTGTTTCCACCAGAGTGCTTTCTCCGCGCGCCGCCGTGATCATGGCAACCTGTTTTAACCTTGTGGGCATCATGTGCTTCGGTTCCGCAGTGGCAAGCACCATTGCAAACCTGGTGGATGTGGGTACCGGCACCTCTCCGCTGGTCGCAATCTGTGCCGCTCAGCTTTCCATTGTGATCTGGTCCGTTTCGGCATGGAAGTTCGGGATTCCAACCAGTGAAAGCCATGCGCTGATCGCGGGCCTGATGGGCGCCGGTATTGCATACAACGGACTGTCCGCGTTTAAGCTTGTGGAATTTGAGAAGGTCCTTTGGGGCATTGGCATTTCCACTGTGGTCGGTTTCGCGGCATCTTATCTTGTCACAAAATTAGTGGGGCTTTTGTTTCGCCGTGCGAAACGCGCAAAGGCCAACCGCTTTTTTTCTTTGGGGCAGGTTGCTTCCGCCGCCATGATGGCGACCAGCCACGGTGCGCAGGACGGGCAGAAGTTTATGGGCGTTTTCGTACTGGTGCTGCTGCTTGCAAAAAATGAGCCGGTTCCGCAAAGCGTCAATATTCCTTTCTGGATCATGCTGCTTTGTTCTCTGGTTATGGCGATCGGTACTTCCATCGGCGGGTACCGCATCATCAAAACCATGGGAATCGATATGGTCAAGCTGGAAAAATACCAGGGCTTTTCCGCTGAAGTCGTCGCTTCCCTGTGCATGCTCATTACTACCGTGAAATCCGGCATTCCGCTTTCCACCACAAACACCAAGGGGACCGCAATGATGGGGGCCGGCGCGGCAAGGCGTTTTTCAGATGTCAACTGGGGAATCGCGCAGGAGATGGTGATGGCCTGGGTGCTTACCTTTCCGGCCTGCATGCTGCTTGGTTTCCTCATGACGAAGCTGTTTATTGTGCTTTTTTAATTTTTTGGAAATATTTCATATTATGCTGAATTGAAGGGTAAGGGAACAATATGAGTAACTTTTTTTCAAAAGGACCTGACTATTTTGGGCTGTTCGAAAAAGGGATCGAAATTTCCAGCAAAGCCGCTAAGACGCTTCAGATTTCGTTTGCAGACGGGAAAGTTGACAAGAATGAAATGGCTCAGCTGCGTGACATTGAACACGAGGGGGACAAGCATGTCCATGAGTGCACGAGCCTGATTGCCGACGCCTTTA
>JAAYUL010000045.1 GCA_012517675.1 Clostridiales bacterium
CATTTCCTTGCATGCCCGGATAATGCGAACCGCGATTTCACCCCGGTTGGCAATCAGAATTTTAGAAAACAAGCGCTCGCCCCCCTGTCTTTATGGATTCACCAGTGCAAAGGAAAATTCGCCGCTGACCGACAGCTTCCCGTTGACATATCCTTTGCCCTCTGTAAAATAAAAGGGATCTTTTTCCCGGATCACCGTGCAGACCATCTCCATCGTGTCGCCCGGACGCACCGTGTTCCGGAACCGGACCTTGTTGATTCCGGTAAAATACGGCGTCCTTCCGTCGATTTTATCGGCGATCAGCACGCAGCAGGCCTGCGCCATGGCTTCGCACAGGATCACGCCCGGCACCACGGGGTTGCCCGGAAAATGTCCTTTCAAAAACCATTCGTCGCCCTTGACCACAAATTCGCCGCGCGCCTGATTGTCCGCAATTTTATCCACGCGCTCCACCAGAAGCATCGGCTCCCGGTGCGGAATAATCTTTTTAATTTCTTCTCTTTCCAAGGAGATCACTCCTTTGACATATGAAATAGGACCTGACCGAATTCCACTGCCTGACCGTCCTCAACGCAGATATCGGTAATGGTTCCGGCGCGGTCCGCCGTGATTTCATTGAGAAGCTTCATCGCTTCCAGGATACAGATCGTTTCGCCCTTTTTCACGTGGCTGCCCACCTGAATAAACGGATCGGCATCCGGCGCGGGGCCGCGGTAGAACACGCCGACCATGGGCGACTTGACTTCCGTTCCGTCGTCCTTTTGCTCCGGCTTCGGTTCGGCCTGCGGTTCCTCTGCGGCCGGCGCCGGCTGCGCGGCGGGAGCCGGGGCGGCCACGACCTGCGCCGCGCGCTCCATGCGGACGGAAAGCTGCCCTTCCGTCGCCTCCAGCAGGGTAACTCCGTTTTCACGCATGGCTTCCGCCATTTCCTTTATCATCTGAACGTCCATAAGACCCTTCCTTTCCGGCCGGCTGCTCCGGCCCGTCAGATTTTCCGAAACGCCACGCAGGCGTTGTGTCCGCCGAAGCCGAGGGAAACGGAAAGCGCGAGCCCGCACTGCCGCTCTTTCGCCTGGTTGGGGGTGTAGTCGAGGTCGCAGTTTTCGTCCTTTTCCCTGTAACCGATGGTGGGGGGAATCACGCCGTTGTGCAGCGCCAGAACGCTGACAATCGCTTCCACCGCGCCCGCCGCGCCGAGCATGTGGCCCGTCATGGATTTGGTGGAGCTGATGCTCGCCTGATAGGCCTTTTCGCCCAGCGCCTTTTTGATGGCGAGGGTCTCGGCCTTGTCGTTGAGCGGCGTGCCCGTTCCGTGCGCGTTGATATAGATATTCTCTTCCGCTTCGGCGCCCGCTTCTTCCACGGCAAGGGAAATGGCCCTTGCGCCGCCCACCGCCTCGGGGTGGGGCGCGGTGATGTGGTACGCGTCGCAGGTATTGCCGTAGCCGTTGATTTCCGCGTAAATTTTGGCGCCGCGCGCCTTCGCGTGCTCATATTCCTCCAGCACCAGAACGCCGGCGCCCTCGCCCATGACAAAGCCGTCGCGGCGCTTGTCGAACGGAATGGAGGACTCCTCCGGGATATTCTTGGTGGAAAGCGCCATGGCGCTCGTAAATCCCGCGATGGAAAGCGGGTTGATGGTGGCTTCGCTGCCGCCCGCGAAAATGGCGTCGGCAAAACCGAACTTAATGGCGCGGTACGCTTCGCCCAGCGCGTGGGTAGAGGTGGCGCAGGCCGTCACGACCGGCAGGCACGGCCCCTGCGCGTTGAACTTGATGGCGGTGTTGCCCGACGCCATGTTGGAAATCATCATGGGCACAAAGAAGGGGGAAACCTTTCTCGGCCCGCCGGCCAGGAATTTTTCGCATTCGGTCAGGAAGGTGTTCATGCCGCCCGTTCCGGAGCCGATGTAAACGCCGAGGCGCTCCGGCTCAAGCGTGCCGACAATCCCGCTGTCCTGCGCGGCCTGTGCCGCGGCGCAGACCGCGTACTGCGAAAACAGGTCAGATTTCCTGATTTCCGATTTTTCCATGCTGATATGCGGGTCGAAATCCTTGACCTCCGCCGCGATCTTCACTTTAAAATCGGAAGCGTCGAACCGGGTGATAAAGCCGATGCCCAATTTCCCCGCCACAAGGCTCTGCCAGAATTCCTCAACGGTATTCCCGACGGGCGAAATCACGCCCATGCCGGTGACCACTACTCTTCTCATCTTAATTTCCTCTCCGTTCAGTCCTGCGCCTGCCGGTATTCCTCCGCCAGGGTTTGGAACAGTTTTTTGACCGGCACGATTTCATCCACGCGCCAGCCGTTCGCGCCGACAAACGCAAACCCGCCGTCCAGCTTTCCGCGGTACGCGTTGATCAGCGCGGCGGAAATGCAGTACGGGCTTTGCTTCTGTTTGCAGCTTATAATGCAGTGGAACGGGCAGACCTGCGGGTGCTTTTCGCCCTGTGCCGCCTGCCGGAGAAAATCGTTCACAATTGCCCTGCCGGGCATGCCGACCGGGCTTTGGATAATGCCGATGTCCTCTTTTTTACATGCGACATACGCGTTTTTAAACGCGATGTCCGCGTCGCACTCGTCGGTCGCGACAAAGCGCGTCGCCATCTGCACCGCGCCGACCCCCAGCTTGAAAAAGCGCTTGATGTCGGCCCCGGTGAAAATGCCGCCCGCGGCGATCACCGGGATTTTGCGCCCCGCTTCCTGTTCCATGGGGCGCACGGCCTCCATCACCTGAACCACCAGATTTTCCAGCCGGTAAGCCGGGTCGTCGATCTGTTCCTTTTTAAAGCCGAGGTGCCCCCCCGCCAGCGGGCCTTCCACCACAAAGGCATCGGGGATTCGGTCGTATTTTTCGCGCCACCATTTTGTAATCAGCTTCGCGGCGCGCGCGGAGGAAACGATGGGAACCAGCTTGGTTTTGGTTTTCCCCGCGAAGGCGGGCAGCTGAAGCGGAAGCCCGGCCCCGGCGAAGATCACGTCGATCCCCTCTTCCACGCTGGCTTTGACAAGCTCCTCAAAATCGGAAAGGGCCACCATAATGTTGACCCCCAGAACGCCCTTCGTCATTTTTTTCGCGCGGCGGATTTCCTCCCGCAGTGCGGTGATATTGTCCTGCGCGGTCGCGGCGCCGCTGCACGCCATGCCCACCATTGCGGCGGAAATCACCCCGAGGCCGCCCTCGTTCGCCACGGCGGAAGCAAGGCCGGAAAGCGAAATCCCGACTCCCATTCCGCCCTGCACCACGGGGGTTTCAACCGTAATGTCTCCGATGACCAGCGGCTCATGTTCAAAATATGCCATGGGTTCCTCTTTTCTCCGCCTCTGCGGTTCGTTTTTCAGAAAAACGGGCGGCTTACATGCACAATCCGCCGTCAACCTGTATCACCGCCCCGGTAATATACCCCGCTTCGTCTCCGGCCAGAAAAGCCGCCAGATTCGCAACGTCCTGCGGGGTGCCAAGCCGCCTGAGCGGAATGGTCTGCAGCGCGGCTTCCTTCACCTTGTCGGAAAGCTGCGCGGTCATATCCGTTTCAATAAAGCCGGGCGCAATGGCGTTGCAGGTCACGCCGCGGGCCGCAAGCTCCCGCGCGACGGACTTGGTCAGGCCGATCATGCCCGCCTTCGCCGAGGAATAATTCGCCTGCCCCGCGTTGCCGGAAATGCCGGAAACGGAGGCGATGTTGATGATCCTGCCGCTGCGCTGCTTCATGAACTGGCGGTAGGTGTGCTTGATCATGTGGAACGCGCCCTTCAGGTTGGTGTTCACCACCTGTTCAAAGTCCTGCTCCGTCATGGAGAGGATCAAAGCGTCCCTCACGATGCCGGCGTTGTTGACCAGAATGTCGATTTTGCCGAAATCGCCGAGCACGGCCTTCACCGTCTGCTCCGTCTGCGCGTAATCCGAAACGTCGCACCGGTAGGCTTTCGCCGCGCCGCCCTCCTGCGCGATCTGCGCGCAGGTTTCGTTCGCAGCCGCCTCGTTGCCCGCGTAAATCACGGCAACCTGCGCCCCGCACTGCGCCAGCCGCAGCGCAATCGCCTTGCCGATCCCGCGGGAGCCGCCGGTCACGACCGCCGTTTTCCCCTGCAAATTCATGCTTTCTGCTTCCTTTCCTGGAGCTGTTGTCACAGTCCCGCGTTTCTTACTTCCTCCAGCCCGGCGCGGTCCTCCACATGGAACACCCGAACGCCGGGGGCTGTTTTTTTAATCAGGCCGCAGAGCGTTTTGCCCGGCCCGACCTCGATAAACGTTTCAATTCCGTCCGAAATCATGGTTTCAACGGTTTTCTGCCACAGCACCGGATGGTTCACCTGCGCGGCCAGCGTTCCCCGCATCTCCTGCGGGTACGGCTTCGCCGTCGTGTTGGAGTAAACCGGGACCCGCGGCCCGCTCATGGGAATGCCCTCCAGAATGGGGAGCAGCTCCGCCGCCGCCCGGTCCATAAAGGGCGAATGGAACCCGCCGCTCACCGCGAGGGGAACCGCGCGGCCCTTGGCCGCCTGCACCGCCGCCGTAAACGCGGGCATCCGCTCTTTGGAAAGCGCGACGACCGTCTGCCCCGGGCAGTTGTAGTTCACCGGATACGCCGCGTCAAAGGTTTTGCAGATATTTTCCACCGCTTCCGCGCTCAGCTTGAGCACCGCGGCCATCGCGCCCTCGCGCTGCTGCGCGGCGGCCTGCATGCGCCCGGCGCGCTCGCAAACAAAGCGGAACCCGTCCTCCTGTGAAAACGCGCCCGCAAAGGTGAGGGCCGCGACTTCACCAAGGGAGAAACCGGCAACGGAGGCGGGGGTGATCCCCGCCTCCCGCAGAGCCTGCGCCGCGGCCAGGTCCACACAGTATACGCACGGCTGCGTGTTCACCGTTTCGGAAAGCTCCTCCTTTGTGCCGCAAAAGCACTGGGCGGAGGTGCCGGGGCGGATGGAATCCGCCAGGTCGAACACTTCTTTCGCCGCGGGGGAGGCTTCGCACAGGTCGCGCCCCATGCCGGGGTACTGCTCGCCCTGCCCCGCGAATACAAACGCTACCGTATCCATTTTGTCGCACCGCCCAATATCGATTCCGCCTGCCCGAACATTTCGCGGATGATTTCCGCCGCGGGCTGCTCGCAGGTGACCAGCGCGGCGATCTGCCCCGCCAGAAAGCTGCCGTGCTTTTCATCGCCCTCCTGGGCGGCCAAGCGCAGAGCGCCCGTGCCGAAGCGCTCCAGCTCCTCGTTGGAAACCGAAGCGTCGTACTCCATCCGGGCAAACTCGCGGGTAAAGCTGGTTTTGAGCGCGCGAACCGGGTGGCCGAGCCGCCGGCCCGTCGCGATGGTGTCGATATCCCGCGCGTGAAGCACTTTGTTTTTATAGTTCTGATGGATGTTGCATTCCTTCGCAACCAGAAAGCGGGTTCCTACCTGAACCCCGACCGCGCCGAGCATGAAAGCGGCGGCAATGCCCCTGCCGTCGCCGATTCCGCCCGCGGCGATCACGGGGATTTTCACGGCGTCGCACACCTGCGGCACCAGCGTCATGGTGGTCAGCTCGCCGATGTGTCCGCCGGACTCGCAGCCCTCCGCAATGACGGCGACCGCGCCCGCGCGCTCCACGCGCCTTGCAATCGCGGTGGAGGGCACCACAGGCATCACTTTGATTCCCGCCGTGTTCCACGCCTCCATGTATTTGGAGGGGTTGCCCGCGCCCGTGGTAACAACGGGGACCTTTTCCTCGACAACCAGCTTCGCCACTTCTTTCGCGTGGGGGCTCATCAGCATGATGTTCACACCGAACGGCTTGTCCGTCAGCGTTTTCGCCTTGTGGATTTCTTCCCGAAGCCAGTCGGCGCTGGCGTTCATGGCGGAAATCAGGCCAAGGCCGCCGCCGTTTGAAACCGCCGACGCAAGGGAAGCGTCCGCCACCCATGCCATACCGCCCTGTAAAATCGGATATTCAATTCCCAAAAGGGAGCAAAGAGGTGTCTGAATCATTCGAAACCGCCTTTCTGATTTGCACTCATTTGTCATTTTGCCCGGCCTCCCGGAAGGGAGCTCCGGGCAACTTCCAGATCCGGTGTTATTTCAGCAGACCGTCGATGCGCGTCACCAGATCCCCCACGGTTTTCAAATCTTCCTCCGCTTCGATCTCCACGCCGAATTCGTCCTCCAGCGCCATAATCAGGTCGACCATGTCAAGGGAATCGAGACCGAGATCTTCAAATTTGGTTTCGGGCGTAATGGAGCTGTCCTCCATGTCACGGTATTGCGCGAGTACTTTTACGATTCTGTCAAAAGTCATGGTGCTCACTCTTCCTTTTTAAATTATTTTATTTTGTCCACCGAATCACGCAGGCGCCGCTGGTCAGGCCGCCGCCGAACGCCGTAAGCGCCAGCATCATGCCGGGCCTGAGTTCGCCCGCGCGGTTCAGTTCGTCAAGCAAAATCGGGATGCTTGCCGCGGAGGTGTTGCCGTACCGGTCGATGTTGGTGCGGTACCGCTCCGCCGGAATGTTCAGCCTATGTATCGCCGTTTCAATAATGCGGATGTTCGCCTGATGGGGAAGGACCAGGTCGATTTCCTCCTGGGAAAGCCCGGCCTGCTCAATCGCCTGTTCCAGGTCGTGGCACATGGCGGACACCGCGAATTTGTAAACCCCTTTTCCGTCCATTTGAAGGAACGGGCTGTTTTCGCGCGGCTTTGCGAACGGGCTGTTGCCCTGCGCGCAGGCGATGCGCAGCTCTTCGGTGCTGCCCTTGGCATGGATGCAGATGGATTGGAGCCCCTCGCCCGGCGCCAGGACCGCGGCGCCCGCGCCGTCCCCGAACAGCACGCAGGTGGAACGGTCGTTCCAGTTCACCAGCTCCGACATCTGCTCCGCCGCGACCACAAGGACCCGGCTTGCGCGCCCGCGCGCGAACCATCCCTCCGCGGCGTCGAGCGCGTAAAGGAAGCCCGAACACGCGGCGTTTATGTCGAACGCGGGGCAGCCCGCCCCCAGCCTGCTCTGCACCACGCAGGCGAGCGAAGGGGTCAGGAATTCGCCGCGGGCGGTGGCGCAGATGATCAGGTCCAGCTCCTCCGGCTTGGTTCCGGCGTTTTCCAGCGCGCCCTGCGCCGCGTGAACCGCGTAATCGGAAACGGTTTCATCCCAGGCGAGCCTGCGGCTCCGGATTCCGGTGCGCGTTGAGATCCATTCGTCCGACGTGTCCACAAACTTTGAAATATCGTCGTTGGTGATGCTGGCGGCGGGATATGCGCTGCCGGTGCCGATGATCTGAAAACTCATATTTTTCCCCCGTTCCGCGCGGGTTCAGTCCCGCGCTATGTATGCAATTCCGGCGCAGCCGGGTCCTCCGTGGGTGCCCACCACCGCGCCGAGCTCCAGCGTGACGGCGGAGGACAGGTCGATATCGTCCGCGAGCAGTTCCTTGAGCATGCCGGTCATTTCCGGCGAAACGGAATCGCCGAACGCGACGACATGCCCTTCTGCGGGCGGGTCTGTGCGCACCTTTTGCGCGATTTCCTCCATTGCGGCGCGCTGGCCCTGCTTTTTGTCGCAGACCTCGACCAGCCCGTCCTTCAGCGTGATAATCGGCTTAATGCGAAGCATGGTGCCCAAAAGCGCCGAAGAGGCGGAAAGCCGGCCGCCCATTTTCAAATATTTCAGCGTGTCCAGCATGGCGTAAAAGCGCAGCCGGCCCATCAGGTCCCGGAGCCGCGCGCAGATCTCCTGCGCGTTAAGGCCCTCGTCCCGGAGCCGGACCGCCTCATACACCAGCAGGCCCAGCGCAAAGGTCACGTTCAGGGAATCGACGATATGGATGTTTTCCCGCCCCAAAATCTGCTTCGCAATCACCGCCGACTGGCAGGTGCCGCTCAGTTTTCCGGAAATAAAAATCCCGACAATCTCGTCGCCGCCGTTATACTTTTCAAACACGCGGACAAAGGTTTCGGGGTTTACCTGCGATGTGGTGGGAAGTTCCGTTGAATTTTTCAGCTTTTCATAAAATTCCTGCTTGGTAAGCGTGACGCCGTCCAGATAATCTTCGCCGCCGAAGCGCACGGTGAGCGGAACGATTTCGATTCCGAGCTCCTCCTGCCTGTCCAGCGAGATATCCGACGTGCTGTCGGTAATGATTCTGACCGCCATTCAAGTTCCTCCGTTCATTTTCGGCTTTGTTTCAAAAAAGCGCTGCACCGCGCCAAGGCCCTTGACGAAAACAAGGGTCTCCTCTTCGCTCAGCGCGGACATGATGGAGGACACCATTTCATGGTGGAATTGCTGATGGATTTCATTGGCGTTCTTTCCTTTTTCGGTTGGAAAAATTCTTACCACGCGCCGGTCCCGCTGGTCATGGCGGCGGAACACGAAGCCCTTCCGTTCCAGTGTGCCGATGGTGGTGGTAAGGGTACCCGCGGTGACATTCTGCGAATTCGCGATTTCGGAGGCCGTGTTGGAATGATTTTTCTGGGCGAAGCATACCGCCTCGATCACATGCATTTCACGCACGGAAAGATTCTTGTACGCCCCGGTTTTCAGGCTGGCCTCTTCCGTACGGAGAATCTCGTTAAACACGTTGACCAGGAAATGATTCATCTCCGAATATTCTTTACTCAAGAAGGTCTCCCTCCGCAAATTGTTTGAACTTCAAATTATTTCTTATCATTAATCATTTTATCATATTAGAATATGTTTGTCAATGATGTTTGAAGTTCAAAGCAACCGCGTAATTTGTCGAAAACCCAGCGCCGGCCGGAAAAATCCGCGTTGGAGCTGAATCTTTTGCGGCAAAAGCCCTCGAAAATTTTTCTCGGAAAAGGGACAGGCGCGGGGAGCCTCGTGCTTCCCCGCGCCTGTTTCCCGCGCCTGTGCGTTTACTTTGCCAGCTTGTCCATTACGGAGAGGATCTCCGCGATTTTCCGATCGGTGTCCGCCTCGTCGCCGCGCTCAAATGCGTCCTTCACACAGCAGCGCAGGTGAGCGTGGATCACTTCCTTGTTGGCGGAGCGGAGAATCGCCTGCGTCGCCATCAGCTGGTTGGAAATATCGATGCAGTAGCGGTCCTCCTCCACCATTTTGATCAGCCCGTCCAGCTGGCCGCGGGCGGTCTTCAACAGGCGCATGATTTTCGCGTGATCCGCCTTCATGCCGTTCCTTCCTTTCTTCCATGGAATTTCATCTGCCGAACAGGCCCTTTTTCTCCTCAATGGAAACCACTTCATAGCCCGCCTGCTCCACGGCGTTTTTCAGCGTTTCATCGCCGACCGGTGCGCTGAGCGAAACGGTGGCGGTTTTTTTGTTCAGATCCACCCTGGCCTGCACGCCCTCGATTCCGTTCAGCGCCTGCTCCACGCGGGCCTGGCAGTGCGCGCAGCTCATGCCGTGAATGACCATCACTTTTTTCATCGAATCCTCTTCTCCTTCTGTCTGTTCCATCTGTTTCAATGGAAGGCCGGAAGCCGGAGCCTCCGTTTTCTTCGTCTTCGGGCGGAAGAACCGCAGCCTCAGCGCGTTGGTCACCACGCAGACCGAGCTCAGGCTCATGGCCGCGGCGGCGAACATGGGGCTGAGCCGCCAGCCCAGCATGTGGTAAAATACGCCCGCCGCCAGCGGGATGCCGGCCGCGTTGTAAAAGAACGCCCAGAACAGGTTCTCCCGGATGTTCCGGATGGTCGCGCGGCTGAGCTGAATGGCGGTCACGACATCGAGCAGGTCGCTCTTCATCAGCACAATGTCGGCCGACTCGATCGCGACGTCGGTGCCCGCCCCGATGGCGATGCCCACGTCGGCGCGGACCAGCGCGGGGGCGTCGTTGATCCCGTCGCCCACCATAGCGACCCTGCGGCCGCTTTCCTGAATGCGGCGCACCTCTTTTTCCTTGTCCTGCGGAAGGACCTCCGCCACCGCGCGGTCAATGGAAAGGCGGCGGCGAATCGCCTCCGCCGTGCGGCGGTTGTCGCCGGTGAGCATGACCACGTCGATGCCCATGGCCCGGAACCGCTCAATCGCCTCGCGGCTGGTGGGCTTTACCACGTCCGCCGCGGCGATCACGCCGATCAGGCGCTTTTCATCCGCGAAATAGAGCGGCGTTTTGCCCTCCTGCGCCAAGCGGTCGCCGGCGCCCTCAAACGCGGCGCAGTCGATTCCGTTTTCGCGCATCAGGGCCAGATTGCCGGCCAGGTATTTTGCGCCGTCCACCAGCGCGGTCACGCCGCGGCCCGGCAGGGAAACGAACTGCGCCGCCTCCCGCGCGGCGACCCCCTCCCGTGCGGCCTTTTCCACGACCGCGCCCGCCAGCGGATGCTCGCTGGGCCGTTCCAGCGCGGCCGCCAGCGCGAGCAGCTCCCTTTGCGAAAGGCCCGGCGCGGGAAGAAGATCCGTCACGCGGGGTTTTCCCTCGGTAATGGTGCCCGTTTTGTCCAGCACCACGGTTTTGACCGTGTGCGCCGTTTCCAGCGCCTCGGCGGATTTGATCAGGATGCCGCCGGACGCGCCCCTGCCGGTTCCCACCATAATGGCGACCGGGGTCGCGAGTCCGAGCGCGCAGGGGCATGAAACAACCAGCACCGAAATGGCGATGGAAAGCGCGAATTCAAAGGTACTGCCCAGCGCGAGCCATACCACGGCCGACACGGCCGCGACGGCGATGACCGTCGGCACGAAGATGCCGCTGATGCGGTCGGCCAGCTTGGCGATGGGCGCCTTGGACGCGCCCGCTTCCTCCACCAGCGCGATGATCTGCGCCAGCGTGGTGTCGCCGCCCACCTTCCGCGCGCGGAACTGAAAATATCCGGATTTGTTGATGGTCGCCGCGACGACTTCGTCGCCGGGCTGTTTTTCCACGGGGATGCTTTCGCCGGTGAGTGCCGACTGGTCGACGGAGGAGCCGCCCGAAAGGATGACGCCGTCCGCCGGGATGCTCTGCCCGGGCCGCACCACGACCGTGTCGCCCACCGCGACCTGCTCCACCGGGATTTCGGTCTCCTTCCCGCCGCGCAGGACCGTCGCGGTTTTCGGTGCAAGGTGCATCAGCCTGGCGATCGCGTCGCTCGTTTTGCCCTTGGAGCGGGTCTCCAGATACTTGCCGAGCGTGATCAGGGTCAGGATGGTGGCGCCGGATTCAAAGTACAGGTCCGTCCGGTACTGCTCCACGACCGCCGCGTCCCCGTGGCCCATGCCGTACCCGATCCTGAAAATGGCGAACACGCCGTAGGCCATTGCCGCGCCGGAGCCGATGGCGATCAGGGAATCCATATTCGGCGCGCCGTGCAGCAGGGTTTTGAACCCCACCCGGTAATATTTCCGGTTGACAAAAACGATCGGCAGCGCGAGCAGAAACTGAAGGAACGCGAATGTCACCGCATTTTCCGCGCCGTGCAGGAACGAAGGAAGCGGAAAATTCAGCATGTGCCCCATGGAAACGTAAAGAAGCGGGACAAGGAACGAAAACGACACTGCCAGCCGGAACTTCATCGACTTCATTTCCTCTTCCAGCGGGCTGCGCGCCGCGCGTTCCGCCGCGGTTTCCGCCTGCCGGGAGAACCGCGCCGCGCCGTACCCCGCGCGCTCCACCGCCCCGATCACCGCGCTGTCGCCGGTGACCGCCGGGTCGTATTCCACCTGCATGCTGTTGGACAGCAGGCTCACATCGACGGACCGCACCCCCTCCACCTTCCGCACGCTTTTTTCCACGTTTGCGGAACAGGCGGAGCAGGTCATGCCCGTCACACGATATTTCTGTTTCATCGCCGTGCTTCACCTCCTCACCCCCTGTGGGGTGTACTTTGATTTTAGCGTACCCTGCCGGTTTTGTCAACACCTATTGTCCCCCGCGCGCCATAAAAAATTCCCGGTTCGGCGGAAAAGCCGTACCGGGAACGCCTATTGCCTTGTGATTGTGTTTTTTCCGAAATACGCGGCCATTCCGCGGTTCCGCCAGTCCTTAGGGTCCTTTGTAATGTCGTCAAAAAACAGGCTCCGGGGGTAAGCGGTCAGCGCCGGCAGAATCATGTCGCCGCTCCCGCCGCTTTCCAGAAGCTTCTGCCGTTCCATCTGCTGCGAATGGTAGGAGGCGGCCGTCCCGCGCGCGAGGTCGCGCACGCAGACCGCCGCGCCGAACCGGTCCGGAGCTTCCCCGTGAAAAACCGACGCGGCAAGCAGCAGGCAAACCAGGCAGGCCCCCATGGTCCGAAGCGCGACGCGCTCCGAAGCCGCGAGGTTCCTTTGGAAAAACGCGGATATCCGGTTCCGCAGGCAGGAAAAGGTCCGCCGGGCCCATCCCGCAAAATAGGCCAGATCCAAAAAGACCAGCCAGACAAAGGAGTCATAGACAATGTCGCGCATCCGTCCCGGGCCGGCGGTGGACTGCGCGTAAAAGGAAGGGACATTCTGCGCCGCGAAAAGTAAAAAGGTCAGAAGGATCCAGAGCCCCGGCCAACGGAACGAAAATTTTATTTTCGCCGTAATCCGCCAGATCACCGGAAGCAGGAGAAGAAAAACCAGGATCAGCACCGGAGCGGCCCAGTGACCGGCGTCGACAACCGCCTGCGCGATTGCGTGGAAAACCGCCTGAACCGGCCCGGAGGCCCGCACCCGCTGCTGCCTCACCCGGTTCCCCGGCGCCATCGCGCTGACCAGAAAGCAGGCGGCCAGCACCGCCTCCGGCAAAATCAGGCGCTTTGTGTCCGGCCTGTGCGCCGCGCGGGAAAAGAAAAGAAAGACCAGCCCCAAAAGGGAAACCAGCAGCGCGGTGACGTAATTCCCGCCGCCGAGCAGGACCGCCAGAACCAGCGCGGAAACAAGCGCCCTGCCGCCGTGCGGCAGCCCGCAGGCGATTCGGAGCAGCGCGCGCAGGTAAAGGAGCATCAGGCTGTAAAAAAAGGTATAATAAACGGCCCCGTTATACCAGTAAAACGCCTCTACCGGCGACGGGACAAACTGAATTTGAAGAAAAAGGACCGGCACGCCGATCAGGACGATCTCTTTCCTCTCCAGAGAAAGGCAGCGGCAAAAAATGGTGTGCAGCAGGGCAAACGTGCTGAAAATCAGGGCGCCAAGCATCAAAAACGGAACCGCCGCATAGGCGGAAACGGAAAACGCCGCGGGCTGAAGGCTCATCAGAAAAACCGCCGCATAGGTCCCCTGCCACCTTAGATAGGTTTCCGCCGTCTTCCGGACCGCCGCGCCCAGCGCGGAGCAGAGCGGGAAACCGCCCCCGGAGAGCGCCCCGTGCACCTGCATCCCGTAATTGTAATCGTCCACCGCCGGAAAATCATAAACACCCACCGCAAGCAGCGGCAGCAAAGAGAACGCAAAAAGCAGGAGGAGGCAAAGCGGAAGATGTGCTTTCATCCACCGCGCGGCCCGTGTCAGGATTTCGTCCATTAAAAATCCCCCCAAGCGTATGTTTCACCGAACCATCAATACAGCTTGTCCACCACCGCCTCGGCGGTTTTCTTCTTGTTTTCCGTGCTGCGCTCAAACGTGCGGCGAAAGTATTCCATGTAGAGCAGATCCAGCAGGAACAGCTGGCTGACCTTGACGGAAGTGGAGCCGCCCTGAAGCGGGCCTTCGTTGGAGCCGCACAGCATGATCACATCCGCGTGGGCCGTGAGCGGCGACTTGGCAAAGCGGGTGACGGCGATGATTTTGGCGCCCGCCCGTTTCGCGGCCTGGGCGACCTGGATGCTGTCCTTGGTGGAGCCGGAATAGGAAATCACCACGGCCACGTCCTGCGGCGTAAGCAGCGAGGCGGCCATTGCCTGCATATGCGAATCCTCCACGCAGTTCACGTTCGGCGTAACGCGGAGGAATTTGATCATGGCGTCCATCGCCGTGACCATGGAGGCGCCCACGCCGAAAAAGTAAATCTGGCGGGCGTCGATCAGAAAATCCACCGCCGCGGAAAGGTCCTCCATGTTCAGCAGGGCATACGTTTCATTCAGCGCGCTCTGGTTGGTCTGCAGCACCTTTTTTGCCAGAATGTCGAGCGTGTCGGACTGGCTGATCCGCCCGCAGGGGTCCCCGGGGTTGTCCTCATCCTCGTCGCCGCCCCCGCCGATGCTCAGCGAAAGCTGCATTTTGAATTCCTGATACCCCTGCAGGTGCATGGTTTTGCAGAACCGGAACACGCTGGTGTCGCCCACGCTGCACGCATCCGCAAGGTCCGTAATCGACATGAAAAGCACTTTGCGCGGGTTTTGCAGCACAAAATCCGCCACCTTGCGCTCCGCTTTCGTAAACAAATTATACCGGGTGTTAATTTTTAAGAGAAAATCACTGCAATTCATGCACAACACTCCATCCGCTCCGCGGCAGGCCGCATGCCCGTCCGCCCCGCCCGCCGCCTTGCCAATCCGGGCGGACGGAGGCTGCCGCACAAGGGCGCAAAGGCCGCGCCTTACGAATTTAATATACCGGTTATTATATCATAAAATTTATCCTGCGGCAATTCCGGCGAAAAAAGCGGGGCCCCGGCCTTTGCCGCCTTGACAAAGCCCGGCCCGCGGTCTATAATTCCAGACATATTATGCCCATTGAACCGGCATCCGTCACACGGAAACAAGGAGGTCATTTTAAATGTCAGAAAATATCCGCTTTACCCTATTGTCTCACGGCTATATTGAAAACGATCTTGCGTGGAATTTGGCCGTTCCCTTTCCCGCGAGTAAAAGCAACCGCGAAACAAAATCCCGGTTTATCCAGCTTCCTTCCTTTTCCGTGCTGATCGAACACCCGGAAATCGGCTATGTTCTGTACGACACCGGCTCCTGCCCGGGCGACGAGGCGGACAGAAGGCCCCCGGAGACCCGGGAGCTGTTCCCCTTCTACGCCGGGCGCGAAGAATTCCTGGACCGCCGGCTCGCGGAGCTGGGCCTTTCGCCCGACGATATTTCGGTGATCGTGGTGTCCCACATGCACTGGGACCATTCCGGCGGGCTGTCGTTTTTTTCCGGTACCCGGGCGGGGCAGAACATCTACGTTCACAAAAAAGACTTTATGTACGGCCTGACGGAAACGCACCGCACCTCTTCCGTCGTTTACGCGGGCGGCGGGTACTTCAGGGACAATTTTGAATTTGAAGGGCTCAGCTACCACCTGATCGAGGAAGACCAGGAGCTTGCAAAGGGCCTGCGCCTGATCACGCTGGAGGGCCACACCCCCGGAATTCTCGGCCTTGTGGCCGAGCTGGACAGTCAGACCTATATTTTTCCCTCCGACGCCGTTTCCATGCGGAAAAACTACGGCCCGCCGGCCGTTTTCCCGGGAATCGTCTACGACACGCTCGGCTTCCGGCGCAGCATCGCGAAGCTGAACCTGCTGGAAAAAAAGTACGGGGCGGAATTTATTTTTCCGCACGACCCGGAACAGTTCGCCTCCTTGAAAAAAGCGCCGTATTTTTACGAATGACGGCAATGAAATTATATGAAAAAAAGATCGCCGATCGGGGCGATCTTTTTTCTTTCACGGCTTTTCTCGATTTCCCCGGAATTTTTTTCAATCCGACTATGATTCTTTTTTGATTCGTGCGCAGGCCGTCTTCCCCATCCCATAATTTACCGCAGTCGAACCTTTTTTGTACAGAAAAACTTTGGTCGTTTGTGATACCTGCTTTGAAAAAATTACAGGAGAGTGTAATTGGAAATCCGCATACGTCGAGAGGCATTGCGGACACATAAAGATGCGGCGCTATATTGGTATGTCTTTCATATTTTTTCTTTCTCATTTTTATCGGCCTTGAAAAACTATGGCCTCATTTTAAAAATGTCAACAAAATATATTTGTTACACCTACATATTTTAACTGTTTTACTTTGTTTAATTGTGCATTTATAATATCTTTACGATTAAGATATTAAATATTTATAATCAAATTATTCAAGTAAAGGAGTTTTACTATGAAGGTGGGATTCGTTGGTTTTGGGGAGGCCGCAGGTGCACTTGCGGCTGGGCTGCACGAGGAAGGAATCCAGCAGCTTTTTGCATATGACGTTCTCGCAGGCGTTCCCGAGAAGAAGCAGTCGCTTTTGCAGAAAGCCTCGGCGAGCGGGGTAAAGGTTCTGGAAAGCCCGGAGTCGGTGTGCCGCGAGGCTGAGATCGTTTTCGCCGCGGTGCCGGCGGCCTACGCCCTGAAAGCTGCGGAGCAGGCAACTCCAGGGCTTTCTTTTGAAAAAACATATGTCGATGTTTCCACTGCCACACCGGAAGAGAAGATAAAAATTGCAAATCTGGTCCATGAACGCCAAGCGAAATTTGTGGACGGCGCAATGATGGGCACTCTTCTGCGCGACCGGCACAAGGTCCCGATGCTTTTGAGCGGCGACGGCGCCGACGATATGATTGCGGCGCTTTCGCCTTATCATATGGTGATGAAAAAAGTTGGCGATGCGCCCGGAAAAGCCACAAGCATCAAATTTATCCGCAGCATTACGGCGAAAGGCATCGCCTGCCTGCTGATCGAGTCTCTCGAAGCTGCCCAACGGTACGGGGTGGAGGAAGCCATCGTGTCCTCACTCTGCGATTCCTACAGCAATATCGATTTTGAAAAAGATGTAATTGACGGCTACGTTTCCGGAAGCATCCTTCATGCCAACCGGCGGGCCCATGAACTGGAAAACGTCGTTTCTTTTCTGGAGCAGTCTTCCCTTCCGTGCGAAATGTCGAAAGCAATCTATCACAAACTGAATTGGCTTGATGAACAGCATGTCCGCTCCCGCTTCGACACAGTACCACGCAATTGGCGCGGTATTTTGGAGAAATGGGGTCTGTAGACTGTTTAAAGTTGACTGACCATACTTTTTTTCCCTAAATTTTTAAAGTAACTGTTCATGATTACGACAAAGCGCTTATTAAAAATCGGTTGATAGGATGTCCTGTTTCGCAGCATGCTAATCGTATGATAAATAGGCCGACCGTTCAAATAAAGCGGAAAGACGTTTGTTGTCTGCCGGCAATTCACCGGCGCGTCAAGCAGCCCCGTCTGAGTTACAAACCCCGCCGCTACCCCATCGGTGAAAAGAGAGAAATAAAACTGGGGATAGGTCGCTGTCATGCAGACATTCGGTTTACAGCCGGCCGCGTCAAAGCAGTTGCTGATTGCCAGAGAAAGACGGTTGCTTTGGTCCGGCAGAATAAACGGGAGCTTCGCAAGATCTGAAACAGCAGCCCCATGAAGGCAGCGCTTTTTCAAATTTTCTGTCTGGTCGCCGTAGTACCGTTGCAGCAACGTGTCGGCCACAACAAGATACACCCGGTCGTTATGCATAAACGTGCATTCCAGGTTTGGATTTTTAGACTGAAAAATGCCGACCGCAACATCCAAGCCGCCTGTTTCCACTTCGTGTTCCAATGTTCTTGAAGGAGCATTTACGATATGGATTTTAACTTGTGGAAATTCCCGCATAAAGATCGGTATGATTTCCGGAACCAGGACCCGCAGCCTTGGAGTGCTGGCTCCGATACGCAGAATTCCCTTGTTCTGCTTTTCAATATCGGAAAGCTCGTTTCGCAGATTATTGTCCTCGGCCAGTATTTTTTTTGCAAAGGACAAAAAGACCTCTCCGGAATAAGTGAGCTTCAGCTTGGGTTTTCGCTCAAACAGCATGGTCCCGTAAGCCGTTTCTAACCGTTGGATATGATTGGAAAGGCTTTGCTGTGAAATGTACAGCCTTTTGGCCGTATTGGTAATATGAAGGTCTTTCGCGGCCTCTGAAAAATAATACAAGCTTAGCAGATCCATACTATTCTCCCAAAGATTATAAATCTTCAATATAATTTCGCGCTGTCTTTACTATAAAGGGACGGAAGATGGTTGTCAAATCCCATATCAATAAAAGCCATTGGCAGATGTATTGTTCCAAGCAAAAGGGAGTGATGCGCAAGAAAGTTTTCTGCGATTCTACAATTCTGTGAAAGGAAGTGAAAGCCTCATTTTATCCGTTCGTTAAATCTGGTAAGGAGTTATTAATTGAAAATGGAAAAACTTGCTTTAATCGGTCCAATTCCGTCGCTTGGAAAAAACATGATCCGGGAGAATCTGAAGGATTCGCTGGAGATCGTGGAGGTTCGCAATGAGAGCGAATATGAAAAGCTGGAAGACGTGCAATACGCGATTTTGCGGACTTGCAGGATGCGCGCCGAAAATATTGAACGCTGCCCGCACCTGAAGCTGATTCAGCGCTGGGGAGCCGGATACGATACGGTGGATATCGAATTCGCCGGAAAAAAGGGAATCTTCGTGACAAACGCGCCCGGAATGAATGCCGAAGCCGTTTCGGAGTACGCCGTGCTTCTGATGTTGAGCGCAATGCGCCATTTGATTCCGGTTCACCGCAATGTGTGCAGCGGTGTGTGGCGCGATTCCTCTTTGATCAACACGTCCTACACTCTGAACAATAAGCTCGTCGGCCTGATCGGCATTGGGCATATCGGTAAAATGGTCGCACAGAAGGTTCGTGCGTTTGGTGCAAAAGCCGCTTATTTCGATACCTTTCGCCTGCCGGAGGAAGCGGAGCGCCAACTGGAAGCCGTCTATCTTCCACTTGATCGGTTGGCTGAAAAATGCGACGTAATCAGCTGCCATGTGCCCCTTCGGGACAACACCAGGCATTTGGTCAACGCGGCGTTCCTTTCCCGAATGAAACCAACGTCTTTTCTGGTAAATACTTCGCGCGGCGGCATTGTCGATGAGGAAGCCTTGGCGCAGGCTTTGAAGGAACACAAATTGCTTGGCGCTGCGCTGGATGTTTTTGAGCAGGAGCCTCTTCCGAAAGCAAGCCCGCTCACATCGCTGGACAATATCGTCCTTTCTTCGCACTTTGCCGGCAACACCATCGACATCAGCGTGGATATGGCATTCTGCTGCATCAAACATATTAAGGCTGTAATGGATGGAAATACTCCTTCCGATTTGGTAAACCTACAGTATTTATCAAACATTAAATGAAAGAGGAATATAATTATGACTCCAGCAGTTGAATCTTTAATTATTGTTGCTTTATTGGCAATCGCTTATGCCTTGGACAAGCTGCCGGCGGCCGTAGTGGCAATTACGGCAGCCATTCTTTGCGCCTCATTGAAAATGATTCCTTATGCGGGGGCATTTGCCAGCCTGGCAGGCACCGCCGCAGTGCTGTTGATGAGCATGATGATCGTGGGCGGCGCCCTGTTTCACACCGGCCTTGCCGCCAGAATCGCACGCGCCTTCCTGAAACTGACGGGAACGTCGGAACGCGGCGTCATGGTTGCCATCATGCTTGTGGCGGCCCTGCTCTCTTCCGTTCTGAATAACGTCGGCGTGGTGGTCACGCTGATGCCGATCGTCTTGAAAATGTGCCAGGACGCGAAAATTTCTCCGTCCCGCGGACTAATGCCGCTCGCTTATGGCGCCGGCGTCGGCGGAGCGATCACTCTGGTTGGTACGGCCAGTACGGTCACTGCAAACGGATTGCTGGAAGCCGCGAAAATACCAAGCATCAATTTTATTGAACTGGCATGGATCGGCATCCCTCTGACGGTACTCTCCATTGTCTATATGGCGGTCTGGGGCCGCAAGCTGATCCCAGACACCGGCAGCAGCTTTGAGGGGCTGGCAGTCTATAACGAGAAAGACGACTCTCAAAAATCCGGCAAGCAGGTGATCTGCGGCATCATATTTGTGATCATACTGATCTGCATGGCGTGGCAGCCTTTTAAGCTTCCCCTTTATTTCATCTCTTCGGTCGGCGCCCTAATCCTGGTATTGACCGGCTGCATTTCCGAAAAAGAAGCATACGCCACCATTGATTGGCCCACCATTGTAATCTGCGGATCCATGATCGCGGTTGGGAATGCCGTCACGGCAACCGGAGGCGGCAAGCTAATCGCCAACTGGGTGGTTAGCGTCCTCGGCTCCGATGCCAGTCCTTATCTGATCACAGCCGTGCTGGTCATTGTGGTCACGGTCATGACTCAATTTCTTTCCAATGTTTCCACCGCTACGCTGATGACGCCGATCGCCATTGCCATTGCTTCCGGAATCGGCTGCAATGCCAAAACGCTCGGTATTATTGTAGCCCTCGCCGCAAATGGTTCTTTCCTTACTCCTGTGGGAGCGCAGGCTTTTACCGTTGTTTATGAACCCGGAAAATTCAAATTTGCGGACTTTACCAAGGTAGGTCTGCCGATCGTTCTGATCAACACCATCCTTGCTATCGTGCTTGTGCCGATTATCTGGCCGTTTTGAGGAGGCAAAAAATGGATTGGGATAAATCAGTTTTAAAGGGTGTTATCGACATCCATGTTCACACCGGACCGGAAGCGCACAAGAAGCGAAAATTCAACGAATATGAGTTGGCGGAAGAAGCGGAAAAATACGGCGCTACAGGAATTGTAATTAAGACCCATGCGTTTGAAACCGCCTCCCGGGCAAAGCTTGTTCAGCGTTCTTTCTCAAATGTCCACATTTGGGGCGGTATCGCACTCAACGAAGAAGTCGGCGGGCTGAACCCATTCGCCGTCGAGGCGGCCGCCGATCTGGGAGGAAAAGTGGTTTGGCTGCCCACCCTGTCCTCCAAACACGAGAGGGAGGCTGCCGGAAAAACCGGCGGTATCGTGTGCGTTGAAAATGGGCGTACCCTGCCCGCTTTGGATGCGGTCCTTCGGATCATCGCCGAACGCGACATGGTGCTGGCGACAGGGCACCTGGCCTGGGAGGAGCAGATGGTGGTTGTAGAACGCGCGAAAGAATTAGGAGTCAATCGGATTCTGATCAACCACCCGACTCTTTTCCGCATCTCAATGCCTTTGGAAGCTCAGCGGCGCCTGCTTCGGTACGGCGTATTTTTCGAGCGGAATTACGGCGGCTCAAAGCTTCCGGTCAGCAGGGAGTTTGAAAAACACTTCGACCGAAATCTGACCGATATCCGGGCTCTGGGCGCGTCCACCTCCATCATGGCAACGGATTTGGGGCAGCCCGGAAACTGTGGCTGGAGCGATGGCTTCGCCGAATATATTCATTACATGCTTGATCACGGTGTCTCCCAAGACGAAATCAGGCAAATGACTCGGGATAATCCCAGAAAGCTGCTTGGCGTTTCCGAAAATGAATAAACAAAAATAAAACCAAAACAACACAAGAGTACAATTTACTGAATAAAATTTTTTAGAAGAAGGTAATTAGAATGATCAATCCCTGTGCACAGCTCCTTCCCGTCGAAGTAATTGAAAGAGCGAAGATGCTCAATGTTCCGCTGATTTGCGACGGAATCGGCAAAGCCGGTCTTGACCTGCCCAACGGCGGCTGCATGGACGCTGCCATTATGCCGGTGGAACGCGGAATGTTTATGGTAGGAACCGCGATGACGGTCGAAACCGCCAACGGCGACAATTTTCCGATTCACGTGGCCAGTTACAGCACGGATGCCGCTGGCTACGTCATGGTCATCGACGGGAAAAGCTATACCGGTCGGGCTTATTTTGGCGACTTGATTATGGGCAGCTGCAAAGCGGTCGGCTTTACGGGCATGGTCGTAGACGGAATGACCAGGGACCGCGACGGAAATATTGATGATCTCGATAAATTTCCGGTATTCAGCAAAGGGTTTATGCCGCGCGGTCCGATCAAAAAGGATGAGGGCAACATCAACACGCCCATCACCTGCGGAAACGTACA
Source organism: Clostridiales bacterium (assembly GCA_012517675.1). Lineage (GTDB taxonomy): Bacteria > Bacillota > Clostridia > Oscillospirales > Acutalibacteraceae > Caproiciproducens. The sequence goes on from JAAYUL010000045.1 coordinate 21,638, forward strand.
TGTCGAGCCCGGTGATTTGGTTATGGGCGACTCCGACGGAGTTGTCGTCGTCCCTCGCGCTTATATTGAAATAGTTCTGAACAAAGCAGAAGAAAAACTTGCTTATGAAGACAAACGCAACGAAACCATAGCTGCTTATACAAATGCCAAGCTTCACGGAGAACCGCTGCCCCAGCTTGCCCCCAAATGGGTATTGGATATGCTTTCTAAATAACAAAGAAACGGAGCAGGCAGGAGAAGTTCGCAATTATGGGATTCCGAATCAATGAAGCAGGCTGCTCAGGCAGCGGCCTGAGTATGCCAGAGTAACTTACAGGACGGTGAGCAAGCCGTTTCTGATCGGCGTTTTCTCCATTCATGCTGCAGGGATGCAGCAGTTTATGAAGTCCCAATTGGAATTTTGCCTGAACAGCTCCAATGAAAAGCTGTATCAGGCTCTGAATTCCCGAAGGCAGGAGCGATATGGAATACTGTTCCCGGCCTTTGGCCGACCAGCCGGGAAAGACATGCCGGGACATTGGTGCGATGGTCCGAATGCAGAACGAACTTCATAACGATCCGATTTTCAGGGAATACAACAAGGCTTATAAACGTAACAATTCCCGCGTACGGATGGGGAAAATATCTCAGCCTGAATTTCTGCAATGGTCGGATGAGGCAAGCGCTTTACGCGATCAGTGCGTCACTGGAGCACTTGAAGAAGCGGCGTTTTTTGAATGGCTAAATAAGGACAAAAATACAAAAAGCAGGATATCTCTTAAACGTGAGATATCCTGCTTTGCTACTAATAGCAGAGTAAATGCCTAGTACTATGTAACATCTAAAATTATAGAATAGTGGCGAGGATGTTTTGAACAGGACAAGGCGGAGGATTGAGGAATACTGTACGTATTCCGATTGACGACAACGCCGTATTGCTCAAAATAGACTGCCAATATACATAAGTATTGGGTGTTACAGAGTACTAGGTAACCACTGATTTAATAATCTCTGCAAAAGAGGTATAATAAAGAAAAACCGGTGGGCGAAAAGAATGAACGGACAGCAGAGCTTTTCGGATATGGAATATGCAAATCGGAAACGGGGACGTCCGACACGCGGGGCGGAAACGATGCTGCGCATGTACCTTTTGCAGAATTGGTTCAATCTGTCTGACGAAGGTGTGGAAGATGCCATCTATGACAGCTATGCTTTCCGCAAATTTATGGGCATAAATTTTCTGAACGAAGAACAGGCTCCGGATGCCACTACACTTTGCAAGTTTCGGAAGCTGCTCAACGATAACGGAATCACAAAACTGTTTTTTGACAGCGTAACGTCATTTTTAGACCGCCACGGAAAACTGATGCACGGCGGGACAATCGTGGACGCGACGATCATTGATGCACCGAGCTCTACAAAAAATGCGGAAAAACAGCGTGACCCGGAAATGCACCAGGTGAAAAAGGGAAATCAGTGGTACTTTGGAGAACGGCTTCATACCGGCGTGGATGCTGGGACGGGATATATCCACTCCATGGAAGTCACAGCCGCCAATGTGAACGAGCGGGATATTGTACCGGCTCTGATTCGGGAAGATGACGAGGTGGTCTACGGCGATGCGGGATATACCGGTATTGAAAAGCGGGAGGAAATCCATGCTGATCCGCATCTTTCCTCAATTCAGTACCATATGAATTCAAAGAAACCCTACCGAAAAAACAAATGGAACGACGGCCCGGGCGTTTGGTGGTTCCGGTATATGGAGTATCAGAAATCCCGTGTGCGTTCCAAAGTCGAATATGTCTTTTTCGTAATTAAAAGAGTCTTCGGTTACCGAAAAGTCCGATACCGGGGGCTTACCAAAAACCGAACGCAGGCGCACATGCTATGTGCGAGCGCAAACCTCTACATGCTGGCTCAGGCCGAGCGGTGCAGGGGTTATTAGCCGTTGGGACACGGCAGCTTATTCCGCGGTTACCTAGGCTTCGACATGTGGCCGGCAGCCAATGGGGCAACAAGAAATATATGAATATGAAGCATCTTGAGCTCATTTCTAACGACTCTGAGATCGCCGGGTAACATCATTCTTTCAGAACCTGCAAACCAAATTTGCGCGTAACTCTTGACACTACCTGTCTGAAATAAAGTCTCCTATTCCGCTTTTACACAAAATTTGCTGCGGTCTCGAGTATAAGAATATGCCCCTTTTACCCGTTTATCAGGGTAAAAGGGGCAAGCGAAAGAAATTCCTATAATTTCATCGTCAAAGTATTTTACTGAATTTGTAACATAGGATCTGTGACAGCATTTCTCGTTGGTTCGCTGCCGCATCCGGCGTTATCACCTGCCAACAACAGCGGCTGGCAGGTGATAACGCCCAAAAGCAGCAAGCTTTCCGCATGTTCCTAAAATTAAGCCAAATCTTCTCCGTTGGTTTTAATGCATTTCTGATACCAATAGAACGAGTCTTTTTTATACCGTTTATTTGAACCCTGACCGCGATCATCACGGTCCACATAAATTACACCGTATCGTTTGCTCATTTCCATTGAACCACAGGAAACAACATCTATGAATCCCCACATCGTGTATCCAATCAACTCTACGCCGTCAATCACAGCCTCCTTCATCTGTTTGATATGATCCTTCAAATAGTCAATTCGATATGGGTCATGAACTGAGCCATTATCCTCTAAAACATCTTTCGCCCCAAGGCCGTTTTCGGCAATAAATACTGGCAGATGATAACGATCATAGATCTGGTTGAGCGTAACTCGTAACCCAACAGGATCTTTTTGCCATCCCCACTCGCTTGACTTAAGGTAAGGGTTCTTATTAGCCATTATTAAATTACCGCTCGTTTTTTCCCAGCCCTGATCCGTTGTGGAAACTTGAGAAAAATAGTAAGAGAATGCGGTAAAATCAATCGTGTTGTTTTTCAGAATCTTCAAATCTTCAGGTTCTATGTCGATATGAACGCCGATTTTCTCGAAAAAGCGATTCATATAAGCAGGATATTCGCCGCGAGCCATAACGTCTAGATAAAACCAGTTTGAGTACTGATCATCCAGAATCATCTGCATTACGTCGTCTGGCTTACAGGTGGCCGGATATGTAGTAAACCGAGCAATCATTCCACCGACCATCGAGCCGGGAATCATTTCATGAGCTGCCTTAATTGTTAAAGCATTTGCGACAAACTGATTATGCAGGCACTGAAATACGGTGTTATCATAATCCTCTTCTTCATCCTTTATAATGCATATGCCATTATAGGAATTAAAACGTCCAGCATTGATTTCATTGAAGGGAAGCCAATAATCGACCAAGGTTCCCAATCTTTTAAATAATGTTTTTGCGTACTTCACGTAACATTCAATCGTTTTACGACTCTTCCATCCACCATACCTAGTAATTAAATTTACAGGTATATTGTAATGAAGTATTGTTGCAAACACCTTTATCCCACGCTTATGGCACTCGGTAAATAAATCAATATACCACTGAATTCCCTCTTCATTAGGCGTCTCATCATCACCGTTAGGGTAGATACGGGCCCAGTTGATGGATGTACGAAGAATCTTGATTCCTAATTCATCGAATAATTTTATATCTTCTTTATATTTGTGGTAGAAATCAATTCCCCGGCGGAACGGATAATGTTCATCATCCAAATCCGTTAGAGCTTTTACAAACTTATCTTGACTAATACGACGATTTTCTTGCGCGGCACGTTCGTCTTTTGTCCAATCAGCATTAAAATATCGCAAGTCCTGCGTATCTAATCCTTTTCCGCCTTCCTTATACGCGCCATCTGCTTGAGAAGCAGAAATCGCGCCGCCCCATAGAAAATCTTTCGAAAAACCATGTTCCATATGAATTTCCTCCTACTTTTCTTTTTTTGTTATAACATATGAAATTCCAAACGATGAAACCCAAGCAATAACCATGACCACTGCCAGCATTAAAATATTATTACCTGAGTCTATATATGTAGCAATGCTTGTAATGCCAGGCATTGAAAAAGAATACGTTACAACTCCAAGCAGCATTGCTGCCGCACCTGCAATAGCACCACCGATCATAGACGCATATAAAGGCTTCTTTTCCGGTAAAGCAATACCATATAACGCAGGCTCCGTGATGCCAAGGATACATACTAGTCCTGTGGAAATAGCCGCCGACTTCCGCTCGCTGCGTTTTAGCTTCAAGGCATATGCAAGCACTGCGCCAGACACAGCCAGATTGGAATAGAAGAAATTAGGAAGCATATAATCATGACCTAAAATTGAAATATTCTGTAATTCAACAGCCGACCAGCCCTTGATTCCAAAAATAATTGTCAACGGAATGATTCCGCAGAACAAAGCGCCGGCAAAAGGACCGGCATGTGTAAATAGCCAGGCGAAACCCGATGTCATTCCAATTGCAATATAGTTTCCTAATGGAGCCGCAAATCCCAAGAACAAAGGAGCCGAAATCAGGAATGCTAAAGCACCCGAAAATACAATACGCAAATTTTTAGGCATATGTTTGTCAATAAAATGAAATACGACCGAGAAAATCCATACCGACAGAATCACAGGAAAAATAGATCCCTTATAATTGTATGCCGGAATATTGAACAGTCCGAAATTATATCCGGTGACCCCTTTGTCTGGCGACAGAAATGTGGAATACATCAGGATTCCTGCTGTCATAACACCAAAAATCTCGTTAACTCGAAATCGTTTCGCAGCCGCATAACCAATAATGAACGGCATAAAGTAGAATGGTGCGTCACCAATGGCATTAAGAACGGTAATTATGTCAGATTTAGAAGAAATCCATCCAAGCGCGGTGATTAAAGAAATAATACCTTTAATCATACCACCCGCAACAATGGCATATAAACCTGGCGTAACGCAGGCCGATAATGTATTTAAGCCCTGTATGAGAATATTTGGTTTCTTTCCCTTAACTTTTGCACCTTTTTCCGAATCGGTCTCCTCAACTGCCCTTCCTTCTTTAATATTCGCGATCTCAATAAAATTCGAATAGACCGCTGGTACATCGGTGCCAACAACACATTGCAGCTGGCCACTTGCTTCAATGACCTTCAATAAACCTTTAATGCTCTGTAGTTTTTTTAGGTCAACCAAGTCTCTGTTTGCAGGTACGATTCTTAAGCGAGTTACGCAATGAAACACATTTTTAACATTCGCACTTCCACCAATAGCATCCAATATTTCATGGCACATGGTACCGTACTCGTATTTCGGTGTATCAACCATTGTTTTGACCTCCTCTTGTTTTCTTTCCACTGTTGCCACTTCAGAATTCTGTGCAACCTTTTCTGCAGCTTGAAAAGACAATTCAAATTCGGCAGCATTTGTAAACACCATTATGATGGTAGGGTCAAATCCTTCAGCCTTAATTGCATCAATATCAAACTCCATTAATTTAGCATGAGCCTTAACTACGTCATTATCCCCTATAAAGGTTTTAAAACCGCGGCCATTCATATTTACAGTGTCAATACCTACGTGAATCAATATCTCCAGTCCGCTATTTGTTGTAAATTCTATTGCATGCCCTGCGGGGAACACCATGGTAATTGTGCCATCACAAGGAGCATAAATAATCCCTTCCTCTGGATTTATTCCAAAACCAGACCCCATTAAACCACTGCGAAATGTCTCGTCAGGAATCGATTCTAAGGGTAAGTACCTGCCTACCCCAGGAGAATATATTTTTTCTTTTTTGCTATCCATATAATTGCTTTTACACCTTCCCAAAATAATATTTTAAAGAACGTTCTTCAAGAGCACACTGATTTTATTGATATATGATAATTACGACCCGGCAATATGGTAAAATAGAAGAATACTTAAACATAAGCGGGACGCAGAAAATGAAGCAACAAACATTCCGCGCTTTTTTTACTCTTTATGGCAACTGCTTTCCCTTACCCGATGAATATGGATAAACAGGTAAAAAGTCTCATCTTCACTGCAATTCCAATGCCATTTTTCCGAAAAGTACCGCACTACTTTTTGAGTGCAGGTATAAATATCTTTATATTTTCTGCGGAACTGTTTTAGCATCGGACCCAAATCCTGATCTTTCGGTTCGCCTTTCATGATCCGATTGACCAGATATCGCAAATGCATTGTAAATCTTGAATAATTGAAGCTTGTCTTTTCCAGTTGAATCCCCAGGTTTTCTTCCACAATATCGGTAACATCCCGAATGATGCCGGTAGCCATCATCGTGATATGCATGTCATCCGTCTCAAGCTCCGCATTGATCAGATGGAGCGCAATGCTGATTTTCTCGCTGTCCGGTAATCGGACATGGATTTGTTTTTCCAGCATATCCAGCGCTTTTATTCCCACCTCCACCTCTCGAGGGTACAAATGCTCCACGTCATATGCGAGAGGCGTGTTAACCACCAAGCCCTTTTGCGCCCGTTCAATCGCGAAGTTCAAATGGTCTGCCAGCGTAAAGGGCATATTGGGATTGAGTTCGCATTTTAATTCGCTTTTGGCGAGTTCCGCGATGTCCGACGATAAGAGGATGATTTCTTCAGGCAGACTCCCTGCCAACGCAAAGTAGCTGCTTTTGATATCATAAAAAACACGCTTGACGATCGACAGGTCTTTGAGTTCATATGGCATGGGAGAAAAACCGATCCCTTTGCCGAATACTACCATTTCTTTTTCATTGTCACTCTCTGCCAGAGCAACATTATTATTAATTTTTTTTATAATCTTCATCATTCTGCAACCTTTTCGCAGCACTGAAAAATACCACATGGATTGCCCCTGCGACGGAAAGGCATAAGGGCGGCCCCGTCAGTGCCATATCAAAATGAAAAATGAAAGTACTACGGACTATCCAATGATGCGCATCCCGTCGATACATCAACAGAAAATAAAAAAACCAAAGCATAAACGAAGCCAATCACTCTGCTTCATTATAATACTTTGGTAATGCTTCTTCACAAAGAAGAATAACAAACCACTTTGCAAACGCCATAAACGTATTGCAAAACGAGCTATTAATTTTTTACTAAAAATAGTATATCACTTTGCTCATTTTTTATCCATGTAAAATACGATCGAAAAATATATAAAATTTTTGTGCACTATGATGGTTCCAGCAAAAAAATTTCGGATATGCTGATTAAAGGTTTTATACAATCGTCCAAGGGAACCACTGATTTAATAAACTCTGCAAAAGAGGTATAATAAAGAAAAAACGGCGGGCGAAAAGAAGATAGCGTACAATAAAGTTTGCAATTGTAGATGGGTATAGAAAACCATCGGGAACTCCGATAAAATGAATGTTGATAGCAAAACATTAAAAGGAGAGAGACCCGATGGTTCAAAAAAAGTTTACCACAAATCTAACCGAATTGCTACTGGAATGCGTATCGCAGCCCGATCCGATGCTGTCGATGCTGGAATGGTTGTGCGACCGGCTCATGGAAGCGGAAATTTCAGCGAAAATCGGAGCGGATAAATCCGAGCACTCGACAGAGCGAAACAGCTACCGTTCCGGTTACCGCCCACGCCGGTTCGATACCCGAATGGGTACAATCTATCTA
>JAAYUL010000046.1 GCA_012517675.1 Clostridiales bacterium
AATCCGCAACAACAGCGAAGAGCATTCTGTGGCGAAGATGTGCCGGATCTTTGAAGTCTCTGAAAGCGGATATTATACTTGGCGGCGTAATCCTGAAAGCGCAACGAGGCAGGAAAATCAGGCTATCTATGAGGCATTAAAAACCAGCTATGATCAGAACAAGGGGCGTGCCGGTTTAGATAAGATGCTGAAGGACGTACAGATTCAGTTTCCAAGATGCAGCCGGAATCGGCTGTACAAAATTCAGAAACGGCATAAGCTGTACTCTATCCGCAAGCGCAAATTCAAGGCAACCACGAATTCAAAACACAATTACCCTGTAGCACAGAATATTCTGAACCAAAACTTCCATGTCGACGAGCCCAACAAAGTCTGGGTAGCCGACATCAGCTACATAGAAACAGATGAAGGATGGCTGTATCTGGCTACCGTCAAAGACCTATTTGATCGGCAAATTGTCGGCTTTGCTACCGGCAACCTGATCAACGCAGAACTATGCAAACGGGCTCTATGCTCGGCTATTCGAAGATACAAGCCGGGCTTTGGGCTTATTCATCATTCAGATCGTGGCGTTCAATATGCCAGCAAGGACTACCAGAACCTTTTAAAGCAAAACCATATGATATGTAGTATGAGCCGTACCGGGGTGCCCTATCATCTGTGATTTCACCATGTTCACGGGGACGATTGATGGTCTGCTGCTGCGTCTGACCGGGTATTGCGCAGCCAAACTTGTTGCCGCCCTTCATCCCACGCTTGAGTCGCTGTGCCGTTGCCGGGGCAATCGGCTCAGAAATGGCTTTATGGTCAAAGAAATACTTCTTGGATTTAGAGAACAGGAAGATATGCTCGTAGCATCTGGCACAGCGGTCTTTGACACTTTCAGGCATGGGGTTTTCCTTCATCCAGATGATGTCGTTTCTCAGATACCAGCCGCTATCTCGCAGTGCAAATGCCAGCATCCACGGAATGCCGATCATGTCCTTTGGCTTGCAGCCCTCAACCTTGTAATTAAGTGCCACAGACTGACCGTTTCTGCCATGCGGATTTTTCGGGTCAACAAAATCACCTTGATTGCCTTTTCCGGCATAGGTATCTGAGATGTTCAGCCACAGTGTTCCATCAGAGCGCAAAACACGCCTGACTTCTGTAAAAACATCCGTCAGGCGTGAAATGTATTCTTTCGGGGTGGTTTCTCTGCCAATCTGTTCTTCCATGCCGTAATCTCGCAGTGCGTAATACGGAGGGGAGGTCACGCAGCAATGGACGCTCTCATCGGGAAGCGTTCGCAGAACCTCAAGGCAGTCACCGGTATAAATTGTGTCAAACTGTATAGGGATCAACTCCTTCATAAAATGGATTGTAAAGCAGTCCATTGAAAACTACGGAAAAGATATATGTAACTTTTCAATGAAGTGCTTGTTTTCGCTCTCTGACTGGTGTATAATACTCATTGAAAAGTAGCACAATAAAGCGAGTAAGTTTTCAACGGAGGTGCTTATGGAAATCAAACGGGATCGCTATTTGAATAAAATCATTTCTTTCATGTGGGACGGACAGGTGAAGGTCATCACCGGCATTCGACGCTGCGGGAAGTCCTATCTGCTGGGCAACCTATTTCGGGACTATCTGCTCGGTCAGGGCGTACAGGAGGATCACATTCTGTCCTTTGAGCTTGACTTGGCACGGGACATTCGTTTCCGCAATCCCTTGGAGCTAACATCGGCTGTCCGGGAGATGGTAGAAGGCAAAGATGAGCAATTCTATCTTTTTGTTGACGAGATTCAAATGTCCGATGAAGTGCCGAATCCCTACAACGCAGACGGGAAGAAGATCACCTTTTACGACGCATTGAACGACTTGAAATCCCTGTCCCATCTGGACATCTATGTCACCGGCAGCAACTCAAGGATGCTGTCCTCTGACATCCTCACCGAGTTTCGGGGGCGCAGCGATGAAATCCGTGTGCATCCTCTCAGCTTTGCGGAATACTATTCTGCCGTGGGTGGGGATAAGAGCGAGGCTTTTGACAACTACGCCTTCTACGGCGGGATGCCGCTGATCCTGTCCCGTCCAACCGATGCAGCCAAGATGACCTATCTCAGCTCGCTGTTCTCTGAGGTTTACCTGAAGGACATCGTGGAGCGCAAGCATATTCAGCGGGAGGATGTGTTGTCCTCAATCCTTGATCTGCTCTGTTCCTCCATCGGCTCGCTCACCAATCCGACGCGGGTTGCCGACACTATCAACTCCAAGCAAAAACGCGCCGGAGAGAATGTCGTTGCCCTGAACACCGTAAAGTCCTACATGGATCATCTGTCTGACGCTTTCCTGTTCACCGAATGCAAGCGCTGGGATGTGAAGGGCAAGAGCTACTTCGACTACCCCAACAAGTATTACTGTGAAGACCTCGGTCTGCGGAATGCGCGGATTGGCTTCCGGCAGCAGGAACCGACGCATATCATGGAAAACATCATCTACAATGAGCTGATGATCCGAGAGTGTGCGGTTGACATCGGGATCGTGTATTCCAGCGAAAAAAACAGTAAGGGCAATGTATCTCAGGTGGCACGAGAGATTGATTTCATAGCGAACGCCGGAGGCAGGAAGACCTACATCCAATCTGCTTATGCACTGGGGACGGAGGAAAAAGCCATAACGGAGAATAAGCCCCTCGACCTGACCGGGGATTCCTTCCCAAAGATCATTGTGCGGCATGACATTCGCAAGCGCTGGTACGATGATAACGGCATTCTGAATATCGGCATCATAGATTTCCTGCTGGATGACACTGTTATCTGAGCCTCAAGCCCATCACTGCCATGTGCAGTGATGGGCTTTCCGTATCTCAGTCAGAGAAATACTCGTCCGGCTCAAAGTCTCTGTCCAACTCTTCATCCCAGCGCTCAACAATTTCCTCAGCCTCTTTCGCAGCCTCGCGGTAAAGAGAAAGCCGCCCTTTCTCAAAGGCGGCAAAGGCGGGAACATACTTGCCCAGCTCCCCGATAACGCGGACATCCTTCGTGCGCATATCCGAAACCATCACAATCAGCTCTGCCATCGTCAGCAGATCCTCGACCATAAGGTCATATTTCTCTTTCGGCAGCGTGACAGTTTCGTCGTAATCATTAGCCTCGGCAAAGGGAAAATCCCCACAGCGCGTCATCTGCTCCTTGTCGATGAAGGAATCAAGTGTGTCGGAGATATGCTCGGCAACCTCAGCGACGCACTTGTCGATTGCCTCTCTGACATGAAGGTAATGTACTTATTCGGGTTCCCTTTCAAAAACATTCCGGGGCCTTTGACGTAAACCTCGCGGAACGGCGGCTGTAATTGCAGCTTATGCTCTGCAGCATATCGGCTGATCGCTTCATAAGCATAATGTAAGGTTTCATAGGGGCCGGTATGCGTCGTACATACCGCCTTGAGAAAAGGTACTTCCTTTACTTTAATCCCGTTATCAATAGGAGTTTCCTCAGTTGGTACGCATAAATCCATTTCGCCCATTTTTGTTTCCGGGTTCATCACATAATAGCAGCAGAACGGTGCACCGTTTGATTTCCCCTGAATTGATTTAAACACATTGGGGAAAAACTTATTTGCTTCGGTCGCAATTCCTTTGTAGTGCAGGAACGCAACACGAACCGATTCAATATTTCTGATCTCAATCTGGTAATCCATTGGTTCAATTCTCCTTTTCTTTTTTTACCGCAATCCAAACTTCGGAGTGCCCTGCCCGCGGCCTTTCCTCGCTGATCGGATAAACTTCAATATCCGGCAGTTCCGCGTAAGTATAGCCTGAGAATGGAAGCCACTCTGTAAGGAAGCGTCTGAAAATGCTTTGGATGGATTCTTTGAAATACCCGTCGCTTTCAAAAATCACCCATATTGCCGCCGGAATCTCATACTCAAACATATCTTTGGGCACAGGCTGATCGGTTGCCGCCGCTATGTAGTAATAAATTTCGTCGGGACTTTGACATGCGGTAATTCCCAGCACACCTTGCGGGGATTGGTTTGATAGATTGCAGATTTCCGAGAATTGGCTGCTTTTTAATGTCTTTTCCCAGAAAGGCGGGACGCGCTTTTGGTTTTCCTCCATATCCAACGTCAGAGGAATACGGATGCCTACAATGCGCATGGCTTCTTTTTCTTCGACCCGATAGGGCATAACATTACCTCCCGTAATTTTGACTGAAAACCGAATAGGTGGATATGCATTCAATACGCTTCCCTGTGCTTTTGCGGAAATCGGGGAAATTCCATGCACGCTCTGAAATGCCCGGTTGAAGGATGTTGGGGAAGTGTAGCCGTATTTGAGTGCCACATCAAGGACTTTACTGTCTGTCGTCTGCAATTCAAATGCCGCCTGCGTCATCCTCCGGCGCCGGATATATTCAGATAGCGGAATACCGGCCACATAGGAAAACATCCGCTGAAAATAGTAGGTAGAGCAACACGCGATTTTAGCGGCTTCTTCATAAGAGATCTCACCAGCTAAGTTCATTTCGATGTATTCAATGGCTTTGCTCAGATTCTTCAACCATTCCATTTCTTCACCTTCCTGCGATAATCATACAACTTAGAAGATATTTACTGGACACATACATCAGATTGATCACAAAGCTTTTATGGGGCATTGAAAATCCGTAGGGCTTGAACGTATCCAAAATGTTCATGATGCTGTCCGATATTTTGTACATCCGCTCTTTCGTCACAATTTCAACCTTTCGGTTGCTGGATTCAAAAAAGTAGATGTCCTCAATGTTGATCGTCTTGATCCCCAGGTTGGTATGGAACGTAAACGTAACGGCATTTGCTTCAACCTGCGAATATTCAATCGCATCGTCGAGCTGCTTGGAAAGGACCGCATAGGAAATCGGCTTTACAACATACCCGAAGGCGCGAACGGAAAAAGCGTCGACCTGATAATTGGAAAAGTTGGTCACATAAATGATTTTCACGTGCTTGTCGCTCTCGCGCATCGTTCTGGCCACATCAATTCCGCTGGCGTCCCCCATTTGAATATCCAAAAAAATAAGGTCGTATTTTCCGGCACACTGCAGCAGCTTTTCGCCGGTTGCGTACGCATCGACGAGGACTTTGATATTTTTTTCCCCGCTGTACTGTTGGATCATATCGTTAAGTGAATCCAATTCACACTTCTCATCATCACACAGGGCAATTTTCAACATGAAGGATTCTCCCTTCTTCACGAATCAGGAAAAACGCCGGCAAGCGGTGTTTGTATCGGTGTAAAAGCGCAAAGACCGCTCGGTTTTACGGCTGTTCGAATTCCGCGCGGCAGCCGTGCGTCAAATTACATGACTTAAAAATATTATATTACCGAAAGCGACTGATTTCAACAGCAGAAACAATTCGTCCCGTTCCCCGCGATGCAGCTCTTTTCAGCCTTCGGGTCCTTGCGCACCGCTTTTCGGCTTAAGAAAAACCGGAGCCCCCGAAAGGCTCCGGTTTCCCGCTTTAATCAATCCGTTCGCTTTTTTGCGCTGTCGGAATAAAGAAGCGTCTGGGTTTTTGCATCCGCGACTCCGGTCACAACCAGATTGTTCAGATACTGGAAGTCCTTCACGCTCTGTTCCGTTCCCTCCGCATATTCGCCGCTCGGCTTTACAAACATATAGCCCAGCTCCTTCAGGCGGTTCTGGAGCTTGAGCACCTCGTCGCCCTTGTCACCCTTTTTCAGGGTCGTATAGGCGCCGGACCCGGAAGCCGCGCTCTGCGAAGAGCCGGAAGCGGAGGACGCGCTGCTTTGCGTGTCCTTGGTCAGGTCCGGATAGACGGTCCCTGCCATGAATGTGACGGCGTCGATCATCTCGCGGCCCTGCCACCGCATGCCCGCGGGGTCCATTTCAAACACGCGTTTTTCCTTTACCGCGGTCAGCTTGGCATACTCCGCGGAAAGGGCCATTTTGGCTTTCAGCCCTGTGGGACAGAATATGTACTGGGGGTTGGCGCGCAGCAGCTCCTCGATTCCGAATTTTCCCTTTGTGCCGTCGTCCGCGGCGTTGACCAGACCGGCGGCTTCCAGCAGCTTGCCCTGCAGCATGTCTCCCGTCGCCGCGCCTCCGTCCAGATCATAGAGGTACACTGCGGTAATGGGGGTGTTGCTGTCCGGAATCACGCGGGTAACATCGTCGATGGTCAGAAAAATGCTCTGGGATATTTTAATGCCGTGCTCATACCCCGTCTTGGCCCCCTTGAGCGCGGCCCCGACCTGGGAATAAAGGCGGTCCAGATCCTCCCGTTCGGTTGCCTGCTGGATTTTCAGCACGGTGATCCCCTTCTGGTTCAGCGCGGTCTTCTGCGCTTCGCTCAGGTCTTTGTCCGTAAGCACCAGATCCACGCCGAGGCTTTTTATCTTCGCCGCGTCGTCCGCCGTCACATTGGGCAGGACGGAAAGGTCGCTCTGGGTACACTCGGCGCTTTTCGCCTTCAGAACGATTTCATAATCCAGCGCCAGTACAACGTCCGCCAGGTTCACGGAAAGGACCGCAACCCCCTTCGGCTCGGAATTAAGGCGCACCGTACCGATGGTAACGGGATAGTCCTGCGCGCCCGCGCCGGAGGAAATGTCGTTTGGCTGCCCGCAGCCGGCGAACAGTAAAACCGTCAGTACAGCGCACAAAAACACTGCCATCATTCTTCTGAACATAGTCGTCTCCTTTATCGTCAGGGTTGATTCTGTTTCTCTCCGCGCCGCAGATACGCCTCCGCGTGGCGGATATACTGCTTCGCGCAGCGCGGCGAACGCCCTCCGCGCTCGGTCGCCCAGCGTTCGGCGCCCTTTTCCAGCTCCGGCAAAAACGCCTCCAGCCCGCGCTGCCGCGCAAGCTGCCGCACGATTTCCAGGTAGCGCTCTTTGTCCGGCAGCATAAACGCGATGGAAAGGCCGAACCGGTCGGCAAGCGACAGGCTTTCCTGAATGGTGTCGCCGCGGTGCACCTCGTCGCCGTCGCGGTCGGAAAAGGTTTCACGCACCAGGTGCCGCCGGTTGGAGGTCGCGTAAATCAGCGTGTTTTCGGGTCTGGCGGCAAGCCCGCCCTCGAGCACCGCCTTCAAAGCGGCATAGGTGTCGTTCTGGCGGGAAAAAGAAAGGTCGTCGATAAAAATAATAAACTTCATGGGGATTGCGGCAATCCGGTCGACCAGAAGCGGAAAATCCATCAGCGATTCCTTCGGCATTTCAATCACGCGCAGCCCCCTGTGGTAATATTCATTGAGCATGGCTTTTACCGTGGAGGATTTCCCGGTTCCGCGGTCGCCGTAAAGCAGGCAGTTGTTGGCGGGCAGCCCGTTTAAAAACGCCAACGTGTTGTCAACGGCCAGTTTGCGCGGGACTTCGTACCCTTTCAAATCGGCCATGCGGGTGCTGTCGGGGTAAGCGACCGGTTCGATGCTCTGCCCGCGCCAGATAAACGCGCGGTAGCGCGCGTACATGCCGCACCCGTTCGCGCGGTAGTATTCCGCCATTTTTCTGATTCCTTCGCGCAGGTCGCCCCGCAGCGCCTCCACCGGCTCCCCGGTCCGCCAGACCGGCAGGTCCAGCTGGGAAAGCTCCGCGCGGAACGCGCAGTTTTCCAGGAAATCACGCGGGGTGAGGAAAGAAAGCTCCCGCACAATGCGCAGGTCGCGCTCGACCGCGCCGAGCATGGAAGGTGAAAATTCCGTGCCGCCCGCCGCGGCGGCGAGGGAAAACGCATTTTCATCGTAAAGCGCCGTGCCGGTCAGGCATCCGGAAAAATTTTCCTCATACCCCCGTTCGCAAAGGACCGCGCAGAAATTTCCCCACGCGTTTAAAAAATCCTGTTCGGTGCCGGCCCACAAAAGCCGGTAAAAAGCCTGCGGAACCGTCCGGTTCAAAATACCCCGATAAACGGAAAGCGACGCCATTTTCATGGCGGCCTGCCTGATTCGATCCATCACAACAATTCTCCTGAAGCTGTTAAATTTGCGGCACGCCCGCCGTGAGTGAATATACATTGTTATTTTACCCTTGCCGGTCGTATTATGTCAAGTTATGCGGAGAAATTGGGCCGCGTTTTATTCGTTCCATTCCATATTCCGCCAATCGCTCTTCTGCCGTTCTGCGGAACGATCCGGACACCGCACCGGCCGGCCGCCGCGCACACCCACGGCACCGGCAATCCAAAATATTTTTATTTTTTCTCTAAACTTTTCCTTTTTCACACCGAAATATGAGGTGTAAGCAAAAATCCGGTATTGCTTCCCGCCTGAACAGGGCCCGTGAGGGCGGGAATTGATACATAAATAACGCAAAAGAACAGGGACGTTCTTTTCAAAAAAATTTCAGGAGGAAAAAATCATGCGTATTCAGCACAATATTGCAGCCCTTAACGCTTACCGTCAGTTGACCGCCAACAATAACGCGGTCAGCAAAAACCTGGAAAAGCTGTCTTCCGGCTATAAGATCAACCGCGCCGGCGACGACGCCGCAGGCCTTGCGATTTCCGAGAAAATGCGCGGCCAGATCCGCGGACTCGACCAGGCGACCAACAACGCCAACGACGGTATTTCTCTTGTACAGACCGCTGAAGGCGGACTGAACGAAACCGCTTCCATCCTGCAGAGGATGCGTGAGCTGGCGGTCCAGTCCAGCAACGGAACCTACCAGAACGATGTCGACCGTGAAAACCTGAACAAGGAAGTCACCTCGCTGAAGAGCGAAATCGACAGAATCGCCTCTTCCACCCACTTCAACAAAATCAATCTGCTCGACGGTTCCTTAAATTATTCTTCACAGGCCACCGCAACCTATGGCACCACGCCGATGACTTTCCTCGGCGGCACGGGAACCGCTGCGAAAACAGTCGCGTTTGCAGACGGCTCGAGCACAGCGGCGGGCACAATTGCCGCTACCTTTACCGGTGGAAATCTGACGGTTACATTGGGAACTCAGGGTGGTACCTCTACTTACACCGCCGACCAGATCACCCAAAAGGTTCGTGACCTTGCCAAAGCCGACGGCAGCGCGGACGCACTGCTTTATACGAATTTTGAAGTCAAGTTTGATGGTACGATCAGCAATGCGGCCGCTGCAACCACAACAGTCGGCGCCACAACGCTGGTGGCAACCCCGGGCGCAGGCGAGCTGAAATTCCAAATCGGCGCGAACGGTACCTCCGACCAGCAGGTTTCCCTGATGGTTGGCGACATGAGCACGGCCGGCCTGAGCCTGACCGGTGTTTCCGTCGCCACGCAGGACGACGCCATTTCCGCCATCGCAACCATTGACAACGCGATCAACCAGGTTTCCGGCACGAGAGCCGACCTCGGCGCGCTGCAGAACAGACTGGAACACACCGTGAACAACCTCGGCGTGACCAGCGAGAACCTGACATCCGCTGAGAGCCGCATCCGCGAC
>JAAYUL010000007.1 GCA_012517675.1 Clostridiales bacterium
CTCCGCGATCGTGATGCCCGTATAGATGGAAGCCTCACGCGCGGCCACCGGCATGTCGGAGGTGTTTGCGATCAAAACGGTGCGCTTCATCAGGGAATATCCGGTTTTCGGGTCTTTCAGCTCCGGAAATTCGTTCAGCACGTCCGTCATCTCATTGCCGCGTTCCCCGCAGCCGATATAAACCACAATGTCCGCCTCGGCCCATTTGGCCAGCTGGTGCTGCACCACGGTTTTCCCGCTCCCGAACGGGCCGGGGACCGCCGCCACACCGCCTTTGGCGATGGGGAACAGGGCGTCGATGACGCGCTGGCCCGTTACAAGCGGCATGTCGGGCGAAAGCTTTTCCCGGTAGGGCCGTCCCACGCGCACCGGCCATTTCTGCATCAAAGGCAGAGGGTGCTCCGCGCCGTCCGCCGCGAGGACGGAGGCGACCGTGTCCGTGATCACGTAATCTCCTTCCGAAATGGAAGAAACGGTCCCGCTCACGCCGTTCGGGACCATGATCCTGTGCGCGACGATTTCCGTTTCCTGCACGGTGCCGATAATGTCGCCGGGCTCCACTTTGTCGCCCTTTTTGACGCAGGGGACAAAGTGCCACTTGACCTCCCGTTTCAGCGCCGGAATTTCCACGCCGCGGTGCAGATTGTTGCCGGAAGCCTTCATGATGTCGTCCAGCGGGCGCTGGATTCCGTCAAAAATACTGCCGATCAGCCCGGGGCCGAGTTCCACGCTCAATGGGAACCCGGTGGATTCCACCGGCTCGCCCGGGCCCAGGCCGGAAGTCTCCTCATAAACCTGAATGGAGGCCCTGTCGCCGTGAATTTCAATAATTTCGCCGATCAGCCGCTGGCTGCTCACCCGCACAACGTCAAACATGTTGGCGTCGCGCATGCCTTCCGCTATGACCAGCGGGCCGGCGACCTTGCGAATCGTTCCTTTACTCATATTGTCACCTGCTCTTTTCGTTTTCGCCGTTAAAAATAATATCGGAACCCACGGCCTGTTCCACCGACTTGCGCACATGCGCCATGCCGGCGCCCGTGTTGCCCGAAACGCCGGGAATCGGAATAATGGCGGGCGTCCGCTGCGAACGGTACCGGTCCACTTCCGGCTCCAGCGCGGCCGCGAGGGATTCCGTCATATAAATGACCGCATAGCCGTTTTCCGCCAGCCTGCGCAGCTTTTTCGCGGCCTGCGCGGCGTCGTCCGTCGGATAAACATCAAGCCCAAGGGCCGCGAACCCGTAAATGCTGTCGCGGTCGCCCATTACTGCAATCTTATACATACGTTTCCCTCAGCCTTTCCCGAACGGATTGTTCCGGCAGATGGTTCCGCTTGCCGGAAAGGATCATGCGCACCGCCCGTATCTCGTTTTCCCGTGCGATTAAATAAGCCGCCAGCGGCCCGATGGTCAGCGGGTTGTATTTTTGCGGGCGGACGGCGCGCATGATCCGGTTGTCGCACCAGCGCTCAAACGCGGAAAGCGACTCCCGAAGCGGTTCTTCGGCATCCGCGTATTCGGTGGAACGCAGATACTCGTAAATTTTTTCCTGATTCTGCGCCGCCGCCTGCGCGAGCTCTTTCACATGGATGGAACCGCAGGGAGCCAGCGCGCGCAGAATGACCTGCACCGGTTTTCCCGTGGCGCAGGCGCGGACGGCGATTTTGATATCCGCGGCGGCAACCGTCAGTTCGGCGTATTTCCGAATGAGTTCGTTTTCGGAAGCTTCCCCGGCGCGGTAAACCGCCAGAAGGGAGGCGCGGTCCAGAATAAAATCGCAAAGCTGGCCGTCGCCGGTATGAAGAAGCGTTTCAAACGCCTCCCGCGCGGGCGCGCGCATCGGTTCGGGCAAAAGGGAATAGTCGTGCTCGCGGAACGCCCGCAGGATGGTGCCGGGGTCCACCGTTCCGCCGTCCGCGAAAATCCGTTCCGGCTTGGAATCGGAGTATACGGCCTTGATCGCGGCTTTCAGATTATGATAATCGTTCGGCAGCAAAAACACGGTAAAGGCGGACAAATCCTTCAGCAGCTCTTTGAGCAGCTCCCAGGTTTTTTTTCGCTCTTCCTCGAGCATCTGCTCCGCTCCGTCCTCGTTTTTTGCGCCGCCCCAGCCCCTGCTTTGAAGCATGGAAAGACATTCTTTTTCCGTTTTTGCAGCCAAAAGCTGTTCCAGCGCCTGCGCGTTCAGAAGGGAAAGCTCCTTTGCGCGAATGCGCGCCACTGCGTAGGCGTACTGCATATCGGACATCACATCATCCTCCTTCGCCGTTTTCAGCGGAACAGCAGTTCATGGACCAGGTCGATCAGCCGTTCCCGCTCCGCTTCGAACAAAGCGCTGAAAGAGCAGTTTTCCTCAACGCCGCCGTAAACCAGAACGAATCCGCCGTCGATGTCGCGGGTTTCGTTTGACACCCTGAGCGAGCCGCCCTTTTCCTTTGCCGCTTCCGTCAGGCGCGCTTCCAGATCGGCCGGCAGGCGTTTGCGGTCTTTCGGGGAAAACATGATTTCCCCCGCCTGCGGCAGGGCGGATTTTGCGGCCAGCTGGACCAGAAAATCAAAATAGGCTTCATCCGGGAGCGAATCCAGGCTCCGGTGCGCTTTTTCAATGATATTCCGGATCATTTCCTGTTTTGCCTGTAAAATTTTCCGCCGCTTCTGCAGCTCCGCAGCGGACTGCGCCCGCTTTAAGCTTTCCGCAGCCGCCGTCTCCGCGCTCCGGCGCGTTTCCTCTTCCTGATGCGCCAGGGCGTTTCGGGACTCTTCCTCAACGGCGGCAGCCTCGCGCTTTGCAGCGGAAATCGTCTGCTGCGCGGCGGCTTCCGCCTCGTCCAGAATATTTTGGACGATTTTCTCTAATCCTGTCATTGACCAGTACTCCCATCAAATATTGATTGCGCCGATACCAAAAATGGAAAGGATGGAAACCAGCAGGGCAAGAATGGCATAAGTTTCAACCATGGCCGGGAAAATCATCGCTTTGCCGAACTGTTCCGGCTGTTTGGCCACAAGCCCGATGCTGGCGACCGCCGCGCGGGCCTGACCCAGCGCGGAGCCGTACCCCACGATCGCGATGGGCAGGCACGCCAGAAAATAAAGCAGGCCCTTCGCAAGCGAAATTTCCGCGCTGCCGCCCAGAATTCCAATTTGGGAAAGCGTGATGAACGCGACCAGCAAACCGTAAATTCCCTGCGTGCCGGGGAGCAGCTGCAGCACGAGCACCTTGCCGAATTTACCGGGGTCTTCCGTCACCACTCCGGCGGCGGCTTCTCCCGCAAGACCAACGCCGCGCGCCGAACCGACGCCCGCCATCAAAGCACCCAAAACCGCGCCCAGAAGCGCAAAAACAATACCCATCTTATCCATTTTTATGATCCTCCCTGAATTTATAATATTTGGTGTTTACGGCAAACGGACGGAATTTCCGGCCGCCGCCCGAATAAAATTTTCCGAAAAATTCCACAAACTGAAGACGGTTGGTATGCACGTAAGCGCCGAGCATGTTGATGCCGATATTCAAAGTATGGCCCAGAATAAAGATGATTACAAACACGATCGCACCGACCACGCCGCCGCCGGACATGCTGCCCATCTGATTGATGACGGTGGCGATCACTCCGGTGGCCAGCCCGAGGGCCAGCAGCCGGGAATAGGACAGCACGTCGCTCAGGTATCCCGTAATGTTGTAAAGGCTGTAAAGCCCTTTCAGAACCCGTTTGAACCAGTTCCTCGATTCGCGCCCGCCCGTCAGAATGATGCCGACGGCCGATACGACCGCGACGGCCGAAGCCGTATTGCTCACGGGGCCGGGCAGGACAATGGACGCGCCCGAAATGTTCGCAAATGTCTTCTGCCCAAGGAGCAGGACGATCAGGCTGATGATCAGCGCGTACCAGAAGATCACATCATACAGAATATCCTTGTACTGTCCGGCGCGCGCAAGCTGATACAGCTTCATGGCCAGACCGGTAAACAGATGGACCAGGCCGATGATAAAGCAGAACATCAGCATGCGCATCGGCTGGTTCAGCGGTGCGAACCACAAAGGGGGAATCGTCAGATGCGTGCCGAAAAATGTTTTCGACACCACATCGACCACGTCGCCGAAATAGCTTCCGTACATCACGCCCCAGAAAACGGTGGAAATACCGCAGAACAAAAACATTTTCAGCGTGTTGCGCATTTTCTTTTCCATGTTTTGAAAGCGGTAAAGACAGTACCCGCAAATTCCGGTCAGCAGCGCGCCGTAGGCGGCGTCGGAAAGCATCATGCCGAACATCACGTAATAGAAAATCGACATGACCGCGGTGGGGTCGGTCTCTCCCTTCCCCGGCAGGCTGTAGCTTTCCACAACGGATTCCACCGGTTCCGCGAACCCGTTGTTGCACAACAGCACGGGAACATCCTCTTCTTCGCCCGGCGTTTCAAACTTCACCGCGACGGGGAAGCTTGCGTCCAGCTCCTCCTGTAACGCCCCGGCCTCCCGCGCCGGAAGATAGCCGGTCAGAAGAAACGTTTTTCGGGACTGGCTCAGGCGGCTGATCACCCCGTATTTTTCAAACCGCATGGTATAGTAGTCCAGCATGAATTTCAGGTTTTCCCTTGCATCCCGGTGACGGATGATTTCCTCCTGTGCCTGCTGCGCCTTTTGCGTCAGGGCTTCCACGGTTCCCTGAATTTTTTTCAGCTGTTCCGCGGGCGGAACGGGCGGGGCGACGGCAGGCTTTGCGTACCCCAGCTCCCGCAGGCAGTCCTCCGCGGCATGCGCCGCGGTACGCATGCACAGGACCATCACGCAGGTTTGCTCCGGCGAACTGCTCACGATTTCCACGGAAACCGCGTCGGCGCCGGCGGCGTTCAGCTGTTCCTCCAAAGCTTCCTTTTGTGTTCCGGGAGGCAGCACGCCGATAAAAGCGGCCGCCTTTTTCGTGCCGGAAAAGTTCAGCGGCAATTCAAAATCCTTCCACGGCTCCAGCGCTTCCGTCTGGATTTGAAGTTTTGGAATTTCCGTTCTGCTCTCCTGAATTTCTTCCTCCAGGGAGCTCAAACGGTAAGCAAGCTGCAGAACGGAATCTCGTTGCTCCGCGAAGGAATCGTAGCGCTCGACCGTCGTGGCTTTTCGTCCTTCCAGAGCCGAAAACGGAGAACCCGGTTCCGGGGCGTAGCGGTTCAGTATTTTCAGCGATTCCCGTGAAGCGGTGATTCCTTTTTCCAGGACCGCCCGGGCCGACGCCGTGTCGGTTTTGCGGAACACATCGTCGTCCTGCGGATCGTCATGCACCTCGACTACCCCGCGCCTCTGCAGCATTTCCAGTATTTTTTTCCGGTTGATTTTCAAAGCGCAGAGTTCCATGCGCTGCATGGGCAATACCGCCATATTTTCTCCCTCCTTTCCAGTGGATTACCGTTCAATCAATTCCTTCAGAATCATCCGGACGGCCTGTGATTCACGGTCCTTCACCAAAGAACGCAGGCCTGCGATTTCCTGTTCGGCCTGCTGTAAAGCAAGCTGAATCAGGGCTTCCTCCTGCCGGCGTTCCTCCTCTGCTTTTGTCTGCATGTATTTTTCCGCTCTGGAAGAGGCTTCTTCCGTCAAGCCGGAGGCCCGTTCTCTGGTGCAGCGGAGGATCTCGTCCGCCCTGGCGGCTGCCTGCTGTTCGATCTCCTGTGCTTTCCGTTCCGCCTCCCGGATTGTTTCCACTGCCTGATTTGCCAAATTGTCACCCCCAAAATCTATTTTTTCTTTTTCATTAGAGTTTCCTATGATTTTCATCGCTTATTAACTAATAATAAATGAAATTGAATCACATATCAATAAAAAGTTATCGGAATCACTTGAAAATATGTCGATTTTGAGAGCGGCTCAGGCCATTGTCCAAATAATCAGGCAAACGGCCCTGCTTTTGCACATGAAAATTCCCGCTGCGCTTTATTAAAACGAACTTGCTCCATGTGGCGGAGATACCGGCAATCACATCCGAAAATTTTACGGGGTGCAATGCTTCTTCTTGACAAATGAGCATATGCACACTATACTTTATTTGTGCATATGCTCATAAACTTTTCATTGGGGGGTCTTTTATGCCGCGGGGATTGAAATGCCGCAGGGTATGTTCCGTGCCGGAGAACCGGATTTTTACGCCTCAGCGGCCTTCCGGCCAAGCGGTCACGCTTACGGTGGAAGAGCTGGAAACGGTCCGCCTCTGCGATCTGGAAGGCATGGAACAGGACGACGCCGCCACCAGCATGAATGTTTCCAGGGCAACGCTGCAAAGGGTCCTGCATCAGGCAAGGAAAAAGATCGCGGAAGCCCTGTGCGCCGGGAAAGCGATTGAAATCGGCGGCGGAAATTATGAACTGGCGCGCTACCCCTGCGGGTGCCGCAGAAGATGTAAAAACTGCCGGTTTGAAAATCGGACCGGAATTTTGGAGTGATGGTATGGAAAATAAAGCAGAGACGGCAAAGGCTCTTTTTCAACAGGGCTACAATTGCAGCCAGGCGGTGCTGGCGGCGTTTTCGGACGAGCTGGGCCTGGAACGTGAAACCGCGTTGAAGCTGGCCTCCTCTTTCGGCGGCGGCATGGGCAGGCTTCGGGAGGTTTGCGGAGCGGTCAGCGGCATGTTCATGGTGGCGGGGCTGATGTATGGGTACAGCGATCCCGGGGATCAAGCCGCCAAAGCCGAACACTATCGGCTGATCCAGGAGCTGGCGGCCCGATTCAAAGAGGAAAACCAGTCGATCATATGCCGGGAGCTGCTTGGTTTGGAAAAGGGGCCCGACAGCCCGATTCCCGCGCAGAGGACGGGCGAATACTACAAAAAACGCCCCTGTGCCGAATTGGTCGGTTACGCGGCGGAACTGATGGAAACCATGACGAAAAGTAAAAACAAAACGGAGGAATTAAAATGAAACTGATAATACCGGTGGAAACACGGACGCTGGACGCATCTGTCTGCCCGTCGTTCGGGCGCACACCCTTCTTCGCACTGTATGATTTGGAAACCGGCGGCCATGAATTTTTGCCCAACAGCGCCGCGGAAAGCCAGGGCGGCGCGGGAATTCGCGCGGCACAGTTGATTGCGGACAGCGGAGCCGGGGCTGTGGTCACCTGCCGCTGCGGGGAAAACGCCGCAAAGGTGCTGAACGCGGCCGATATAAAAATTTTCAAGGCGCAGGACGGTTCCGCGCGGGAGAACATTGAGAAATTTCAGAAAGGGACTCTGGCTGTGCTGACGCACTTTCACGCGGGGTTCCACAGCGGAGGCGCGCAGTCATGAACATTGCCGTGCTCAGCGGGAAGGGGGGAACGGGAAAAACATTGGTTTCCGTGAATCTCGCCTGTGCCGCTGAAAGGGCTGTTTACGCGGACTGTGACGTGGAGGAGCCCAACGGGCATTTGTTTTTGAAACCCGAGGGGCGGAAAAGAACGCCGGTCACCGTTACGGTCCCGGACTTAAAGCCGAATCTCTGCACGGGCTGCAAGCGATGCGTGAATTTCTGCAAATACAACGCGCTCGCCTATGTTCTGGACCAGCTGATGATTTTTCCGGAAATCTGCCATTCCTGCGGCGGCTGCATGCTTTTGTGCCCCGCGCACGCTCTGGCACAAAAAGAGCGGGAGATCGGCGCGATGGAAGAGGGGCAATCGGGCACGGTGGCAACCTTGACAGGCTGCCTGAACCCGGGCGAGGAATCCGGCGTGCCGATCATCAAGGCTTTGATGGAAAAACTGCCGGAGGAAGGAACCGCGGTCGTTGACTGTCCGCCCGGCAGCGCCTGCATTGTGATGGAGAGCATCCGGAACGCGGATTTTTGCCTTCTGGTTGCGGAACCGACTCTTTTCGGGGTTCACAACCTCGCCATGGTTTATGACCTGGTCAGACTTTTTCACAAGCCGCTCGGCGTGGTGCTGAACAAATGCCTGCCGGAAGAAAATCCGGCGGAGGCGTTTTGTCTGGAAAACGGCATCCGCATCCTCGGCCGGATTCCGTTCAGCGAAGAATTGGGAAATCTCAATTCACAGGGGCGCATCGCGGTGCGAGAGAACGCGCGGTACCGGGAGCTTTTTCAGAATCTCCTGAAAGAGGTCACAAAGGAGGCGGCGCTTTGAAACAGCTTTTGATTCTCAGCGGGAAAGGCGGAACAGGGAAGACCACCCTGGCCGCCGCGCTTGTCCGGTTCAGTCACAGCAGGGCCTATGCGGACTGCGATGTGGACGCCCCGAACCTGCATCTGGTGATTGCGCAAAATACCGAGCCGGTTCAAACGGATTATTACGGCTTTGGGAAAGCGGTCATCGACCGCGCCGCATGCATCGGCTGCGGCGTTTGCGAACGGAACTGCCGTTTTGGGGCGATTCAAAACCTTTCCGTTGATTTGTTCGAATGCGAAGGCTGCGGGCTCTGTGAAGAACTGTGCCCCGTGCACGCCGTGAAGCTCCGCAAATATGTGTCCGGGGATTTGATGCTGTACCAGTCGCCGGAGTCGGTCTTTTCGACCGCACAGCTGAAAATGGGCAGCGGCGCCTCCGGAAAACTGGTCACCGCGGTAAAACGGCAGCTTTTAAAGCAGGCCGAAAACACGGCGGAATGGGCGGTTATCGACGGTTCTCCGGGTATCGGGTGTCCCGTGATTGCTTCCGTCAGCGGCGCGGACCTGGTGCTGATTGTGGCGGAGCCGACCGTTTCGGGCATCCACGACATGAAACGGATCATCCAGACAGCCGGCCATTTCGGTGTGAAATGTGTCGCCTGCATTAATAAGCACGATGTCAATCCGGACAACACAAAGGAAATCGAACGCTATTGCGGCGCCAATCAAATTCCCGTAATCGGGAAAATTCCGTTTGACAAAACGGTCGTGCAGGCGGTAAACTGCTGCCGGAGCATCGCCGATTATCCGGAAAGCCCGGCGGGAAAGGCGGTGCATTCCGTCTGGAACCGACTGATGGAATACGTCGGGGAAAACGCGTCCTGAAAAAGGCCGCTTTGCCGGCCGGATCAATCTCAACCATATTAATTTTTGAAGGAGTAATGAAACATGAAGATCGCAGTTGCAAGTGAAGAAAAGGGAAAGCTTGTCACCGGGCATTTCGGGCATTGTGAAGGGTTTGCAATTTTTGAAACGGAGAACGGCGGGATCACCGGAAAGCAGTTTGTTCCGAACCCCGGGCACAGACCGGGGTTTTTACCCAACTTTCTGAACGACATGGGCGTTCAGGTAATCATTTCGGGCGGCATGGGCGGCGGCGCCATCGATATTTTCAATGAAAAAGGCATTGAAGTAATTGTTGGGGCGTCGGGGGACGCCGAAGCGGCGGTCAACGGTTATTTACAGGGCACGTTGAAATCGACCGGGTCTGTTTGCCATGAGCATCAGCATGCCGACGAGTGCTGAAAATAAAAGGGTTGCTGAGCGGCAGCCTGCAATTGAAACGAAAAGGAACCTCCGACAGGAAAATGGCGGAGGTTCCTTTTCTTTATGGAGATTTGTTTTCCGGGAAAAGAAAATCACCAAAATTCTAATTGTTACAAATTTTTAACTTTAATTTTAATTAGGAATGCATATAATAGGAGATGGAAATATTGGACAAAGAATGAAAGATGAATTTCTTGAAAACGAAAGATGGGCTTATTTTGAAAAGATGGAATTCGTACATACACAACCGGACCTTCCGGTATTTTCTTCTTGGATTTGTGGGATTGCTTTTGGTTTCATGTTTCGGCGCGCTGCTTTCGATTCATTTAAACCAGCTGTATGATGTTGCGGCAATGTCGTACCATGTGCAGCCGACGCCGTCCGGGCAGGGGAGTGCGCAAAAGGACTCTTCCGGCGCATCTTCTTCCCGCGGCGCTTCCTCCGTCCTGCCGCGCGCGGGTTCCGCGTCCGGTTCCGGCCGGACCTCCTCCGCGCAAAAGCAGGGCCCCGTTTCTTCCGGAAAACCGCCGGAACAGGAATTGCCGGCGGCTCTTCCGGCTTATCAGAGCATGTACCCGAACCTGTTTGTGAAACCGGCCGCAAAAAAGGCCGCGCCGGACGGAAAGGTGGTCTACCTGACCTTTGACGACGGGCCTTCCAACCTTACCATGCCGCTGCTGAATGTGCTGGACCGCTATCACGTGAAGGCAACTTTTTTCGTCGTTGGAAAAACAGGAAAGAAGGATTTGGCGGCGATGAAGGCGATCGTGGCGCGCGGAAACGCCATCGGCGTTCATTCCTACACGCACAAAATGAATCAGATTTACGTGTCACCCGCCGCGTTTTTACAGGATTTTGCAAAAATGCACGACCTGATTCAAAAAACGACCGGAGTCGACACGCATATTTACCGCTTTGCCGGCGGAAGCGTCAACAGCTTTAATAAACGCACGGCAAAAGCGATCCTTGCGGAAATGAACCGCCGGGGCTACACCTATTTTGACTGGAATGTCAGTTCGGACGACGCCCTGGCGCATTCCACCGCGGCCTCCATTTACAGCAAGGTTATCCGCGAGGTGCATCAGCATCCGCATTCCGTGGTGCTGATGCATAACACCAATACGAAAAAGGCGACGCTTTCGGAAGTGCCGCATATCATTGAAACGCTTTTAAAAGAGGGGTATCGTTTTGAAACGCTCGGCGATATGGTTGACAATACGCCGTATATTTTCCGGCTTCCGAACTGAAACCGCTCTTATCCGTGCCGGGGCGCGCGGCTGTTCCGCCTGTCTTTCCAAAAATCAGAAGGGAGCCCGAAGCCGGGTGGCAACCGGATTGGGGCTCCTCTTTCTTTTCTGCCCGTTTATTTTTTCGAACGGTATTCCGCCAGCAGCAGGTCCACCATTCTGCCGTAGCTTTTTACGCCGTCGTCCTGCCGGTTGGCTTTCAGGTAGCCGTCGTTTACCGAGGTGGAAACCTGCGCGACCGGACCTTCAAATTTTGCCCAGTATGCCGAATTGTCGGCAAGGTCGCGCTGCACGCCGTCGCTCAGGGCGGCGTAAATTTTTCCTGCCGCTTCGCCGTCCGTGCCGCACAGCGCGTTGTATGTGCAGACAAAGGCCAGCATGCTGCCCGAATATTCAAAGTCGGCTTTTCCGCTGTTTTCACACACCAGGTACCCAATGAAATTCGCTTCGTCCTCGCGCATATAGCCGCGCAGGTGGGAAAGCTCGTGGCACATGGTGACCGGAATGGAGTAGGCCGGAATGTCGTCGTTTACATTTGCCTCAAAGGTAAACGGGAAAAACATGCCCGTCGTCTGTGTGTACGACATGAAGCGGGAACCGAACACCAGTTTCGGCGCGCCGTAGCCCGTTTTCAGCAGGGGGTATTCCGCGTTTATTTTGTTGTATGCCTTTCGCGCTTCTTCCGCGGTATCCCGAAGCGTCGGCTCGCTGAGCTTCATCACGGAACGGGAGTCGGTCTGCACGCCGGTCCGCAGTCCGTTTACCTTTTGCGCCAGGCTTTCACACAAAGCGGTCAGCTCTGCTTTGGACGAATCCTGCACCGTCAGCCCGCAGGTCTGTGCGAACGGGTAGCGGCTGTAATTAATTCCGCAGTTTACGGTAAAAATAAAGCAAAGGACGGAAACGGCGCAGACCAGGTCGATGAAAGCTTTTGCCGCGATGACCGGACGGCTTTCTTTTCCGCGGATCAGCCGGACGATTGTCAAAAGGAGAAAAGCCGTCAGCGCGGGAATCAGAAGCAGCACGAGGACCTCGGCCAGAGAAAAGGGAATCAGCGAGGTGACCGCGTTGACACCGCGGGAAAGGACGGGGTAAACGGTCGTTGCGTACCATTCCGCAAAGGCGGGATTTTTCGCGGCCAAAACGCTCAATATCATTGCCGCGGGGGCGAACAGAAACAAAAACAGCCGCTTTTGCCGCCATGCTTTTTTCAAATCAGTCACCTCCGGTATTGTGAATCAGCACGTGCCGCGCGTATTTGCATTTATATTGTAATAAATTGTCGCCGCCGCGTCAATCCACAGGAAATGGCATTTTTCATGATCGGCGGCGGTTTGACGGGATTCTTCCTGTAAGTAATGCCGTAACGGTTGAAGGCGGCATGGAAAAATGCTATGATATAGATCAACATTATTTGACAGGGGGGCGGCCGAAACGAAATTTTTTATTCAGCAAAGCGCGGAACCGGGTTTGCTTTTTTCGGTCATGGATTCACTGGGCCAGCCTCTTTACCGGGTGACCGGCGATTCTTTGGCCCTGGGGAGCAAGATCTGCCTGATTGACCGGAATGAGCTGGAAGCCGCGCGCATTTTCAGCGTGGGGCTGCCCGCCATTGCAAAATACTCCGTCCTGATCGGGGAAAAGGAACGCGTGCGCGTGACCCGCAATCTGAACTCCTCCCGCCAGCCGATTAAGATAAAAGGCGTGAAGTGGCGTTTCCGCGGGGACCTGATCACCCGGTCGTATGACATTCTTGACGCCGGTTCCGCCGTGGTAATGACCCACGGCCGCTGCTGGGACCATGCCGGCGACTGCTACGCGGTGGAAGTCGCGAAACAGGAGGATGTGCTGGTGTGCCTGTGCCTTTCCGTGATTTTGGACAGCACCGTGGTCTCCGGTTCCGCCGCCGTACTGCCGGTCACCTGAATCCCGATTCGCGCGGCGCGGTTCGGTCGCCGTCGTTTTGATCAGGTTTGAAAGCAGAAAGGGTTTGACAAAAAAAATTCACAATGTCATAATAAACCAAGGCATGTTCGGGGCTGGAAAAACAGAGGTGGTCCGGCCTGGAATCCAATTCAGGAGGAAATGAAATGAGCAGGGAACTTGCGAAAACCTATGACCCACAGGAAGTGGAGGACAGAATTTACGATTTCTGGCTGTCCGGCGGATATTTTCACGCGGAACCGGATCCGAAAAAAACGCCGTACACCATTGTAATACCGCCGCCGAATATTACCGGGCAGCTCCATATGGGACATGCGCTGGACGAAACTCTTCAGGATATTCTGATCCGTTGGAGAAGGATGCAGGGTTACTGCGCACTTTGGCTGCCCGGCACCGACCACGCCTCCATTGCGACGGAAGCGAAGATTGTGGAAGCGATGCGCGGAGAAGGCGTGACAAAAGAGGAAATCGGGCGCGAAGCGTTTTTGGAGCGCGCCTGGGACTGGAAGAAAAAATACGGCGGCCGTATTGTGGAGCAGCTGAAAAAGCTGGGGTCCTCCTGCGACTGGGAGCGCGAACGCTTTACGCTGGACGAGGGATGCAGCAAGGCGGTGCGCGAGGTGTTCGTCCGCCTTTATGAAAAGGGCCTGATTTACCGGGGCGAACGCATCATCAACTGGTGCCCGCACTGCAAAACCTCCATTTCCGACGCGGAGGTGGAATTCAGTGAGCACGACGGCTGTTTCTGGCATCTGCGCTATCCGTTCAAGGACGGCAGCGGCTATATCAGCCTTGCCACCACAAGGCCGGAAACCATGCTCGGCGACACGGCGGTGGCCGTGCATCCCGACGATGAACGCTACAGGGATCTGGTCGGAAAGACACTGATTCTTCCGCTTGTCAACCGCGAAATTCCCTTGATTGCGGACACCTATGTGGAACGCGATTTCGGGACCGGTGTGGTAAAGATCACCCCGGCGCACGACCCGAACGATTTTGAAGTAGGCCTGCGCCATCATCTGCCCGTGATCAACGTGATGGACGACAGCGGAAATATCAATGAAAACGGCGGGGCATACGCCGGCCTTCCCGCATTGGAAGCGCGCAGGCGGATTGTGGAGGAGCTGGAAAAACAGGGATTTCTTATCAAGGTGGAACCCATCAAGCATAACGTCGGCTCCTGCTACCGCTGCGGCACCGTGGTGGAGCCGCGCGTTTCCAAGCAGTGGTTCGTGAAAATGAAGCCGCTGGTGGGGCCCGCTGTAAAGAGTGTGCTGGACGGGGAAGTCAGATTTGTCCCCGACCGTTTTGAAAAAATATATGACCACTGGATGGAAAATATCAGGGACTGGTGCATTTCCCGCCAGCTCTGGTGGGGTCACCGCATTCCCGCGTGGTACTGCGCGGACTGCGGCGAAACGATCGTTGCGCGCGACGAACCGCATATCTGCCCGAAGTGCGGCTCGAAAAACCTCCGTCAGGACG
The DNA here is from genome assembly GCA_012517675.1 of Clostridiales bacterium. Lineage (GTDB taxonomy): Bacteria > Bacillota > Clostridia > Oscillospirales > Acutalibacteraceae > Caproiciproducens. The sequence continues at coordinate 14,093 of JAAYUL010000007.1, forward strand.
AGGACACGCTCGACACCTGGTTTTCGTCGGCACTGTGGCCTTTTTCCACGCTCGGCTGGCCGGATCAAACCGACGACCTCAAGTATTTTTATCCGACCAACACGCTTGTCACCGGTTACGATATTATTTTCTTCTGGGTTGCGCGCATGATTTTTTCCGGCTTGGAATATACGGGAAAAGCGCCGTTCAACACCGTGTTTTTCCACGGCCTGGTGCGTGACGCGCAGGGCCGCAAGATGAGCAAATCGCTCGGCAACGGGATCGACCCGCTGGAGATCATCGCCAAATACGGCGCGGATGCCCTCCGCTTTACGCTGGTGACGGGCAACAGCCCCGGGAACGACCTGCGCTTTTCCACGGAAAAGGTGGAGGCCAGCCGCAATTTTGCCAATAAAATCTGGAACGCGTCCCGCTTTATCCTGATGAATATCGACGGGCATGACGTCAAAAACGAGCTGCCCGAAAATCTTGCCGTGGAAGACCGCTGGATTGTGGATTCCTTCAACCGGGTTGTCGGGGAAGTCACGGAAAATCTGGAGCATTTTGAGCTTGGGATTGCCATTGCGAAGCTTTACGATTTCCTTTGGGACGAATTCTGCGACTGGTATATCGAAATTGCCAAAATCCGCCTGAATTCCGAAGACGGGGCCGCGGCGCAGGCCGCGCGGCAGGTGCTTGTGTGGGTCATGACCGGAACGCTCAAGCTGCTGCATCCGTTTATGCCGTATATTACCGAGGAAATATGGCAGTCGCTTCCGCACGAGGGCGAGGCCATTATGATTTCCCCGTGGCCGGAATACGACCCTTCGCTCTGTTTCCCGCACGCTGCGGCGCAGATGCGCAGCATTATGGACGCCGTGCGCGCCGTGCGCAACCGCCGTTCGGAAATGAACGTGCCGCCGTCAAGAAAAGCCCGCCTTTCTATCGCGGCGGCCGACCAGGAGACCTTCCGCACCGGTGCCGCCATTCTGGAGCGGCTTGCCTATGCGAGCGCGGTGGAGGTCGGAAGCGAATTTGATATAGAAGGCGCGGTCACCATCGTAACGCCGGACGCCCGCATCCTGATCCCCATGGATGAGCTGGTGGACAGGAAAGCGGAGCTGGAACGCCTGACCAAAGAGCTTGCGTCCGCGCAAAAGCAGTATGAGAACGCGCAGGCAAAGCTCGGGAATGAAAAATTCACGGCAAAGGCTCCCGTCAGCGTGGTGGAAGGCGTTCGGCAGAACGCCGCCAAGCTGCAGGAACACATCGCGCTGCTTCAGTCTGCGATGGAAGCCCTTAAATAAAATAAAGGTTCTTCGGGGCGGGCTTTCAGGCTTCGCCCCGTTTTTCCGCCGCCTTTCAAATTATGAAAAGAGGAATTTGACAATATGACCTATGACGAAGCAATCGGGCGGATTTCCTCCCTTTTGCGGTTTGGCGTAAAGCCGGGGCTGGAACGGGTTGAGAAGCTGCTGGAACGATTGGGCAACCCGCAGGACGGTTTGAAATTTGTCCATGTGGCGGGCACCAACGGCAAAGGCTCCACCTGCGCGCTGTTGGCGTCCGTCCTGCAAAAATCCGGATACCGTACGGGAATGTTCACTTCGCCGTATGTTTCGGATTTCTGTGAGCGCATGCAGGTCAACGGCGAAATGGTTTCCCATGAGGAGCTTTCGCGTCTGGTGGAACATACGATGCCCGTTGTGGAGCAAATGGCGCGGGACGGAGACGTAGTCACGGAGTTTGAACTGATTACCGTGCTTGCCCTGCAGTGGTTTGCAAAGGAGCAATGCGATATTGTGGTTCTGGAGGTCGGTCTCGGCGGCAGGCTCGACGCAACCAACGTCATCCGCACGCCGCTCGTTTCCGTCATCACCTCCATCTCGCTCGACCACACCGCGATTCTGGGGGATACGGTTGATAAAATCGCATATGAGAAATGCGGGATCATCAAGGAAAACGGGGTGACGGTCTGCTATCCCGACCAGCCGGAGCCGGCGCTGAACGTCATCCGTGAAACCGCCGCGCGGCGGCATAACCGGTTTATCCTTGCGGATTTGCACAGCGTGAGCGTGCTCTCGGAACATCTGAACGGCACCGGTCTGGAATACCGCGGTTTGCTGGTCCGTCTTCCTTTTCTTGGCGCGCATCAGGTGAAAAACGCGGTGACGGCGCTCGCGGCGATCGAAGCGCTCCGGGAGCGCGGCTGCGCAATCAGCGACCACAGTGTGGAAGCCGGGTTCAGCTGCGCCCGTTTTCCCGCGCGTCTGGAGGTGTTTGCCCGCGCGCCGATCGTCCTTCTGGACGGGGCGCATAATCCGGACGGCACCGCAGCGCTGGCGCAGGCGGTAAAAAAGTACCTGAACGGGAAAAATGTGGCGGCGGTCATGGGAATGCTGGCCGACAAGGACGTGGATACGGCCGTCCGCAATTTAAACGGCCTTTTTTCACGCGTTTACACACTGGCGCCCCGAAACCCGCGCGCCATGCCCGCGCGGGAGCTGGCCGAAAAATGGAACGCCCTCGGGGTGAAGGCGGAGCCGTTGGAAAGCGCGGAGCAAGCGCTTTCAGCGGCATGTTCGGCAGCCGGAAAGGACGGGGCCGTGGTGATCTGCGGGTCGCTCTACCTTGCCGGAGAAATCCGTCCGCTTTTGCTCCGCGGGACGGATGGAAAATAAAATGCGGCCTGTCCGCAAAATTCGAGTAATATTTTAAAAGGAATCCTTTATCGTAATGGGTAAGGGGTTCCTTTTTGATTCCCGTTTTATACCATGCTGCTGCCAATTCGGACAGGCTGCGGGGAACCGCCCGCTTTTTTTATCGTATCCGCCGTGTCTTCCGACAGGAAAAATTACGGCGGAAAAGCCGGAAAAAATATCAAATGGTATGAATATTCCGCCAAAAGCGGGGAACACTATCTTATTATCCTATTCATAATAAGCGGATACAACGGATGATATGAAATCAACATCGGGCCGCGCTGAAAACGATCGGGCTTTCAGGCGGTCATAAACCACGGAGGGATCGGAATGAGCGTAAGACTTATTTTGAAGGAGGACAAGCTGACCGCGATTCTCGGCGGCGAAATCGATCACCACTCCGCAAGGGAGCTGCGCGCCGAAATAGACGATACGGCGGCGAACGTGCGGCCCAGGCGGCTGGTTCTGGATTTTTCAGGCGTTTCGTTTATGGACAGCTCCGGAATCGGGCTGATTATGGGGCGCTGCAAGCTGATGCAGCTTTGGGGCGGCCGGGTTAAAATCGTGAACATGTCCCCTAAAATAGAAAAAATCGTATCGCTTGCGGGGCTGGACCAAATCTGCACCGTTGCAAAGGGAGGAAAAACAGATGAAACCAATGAATGAGATGGCGGTCTCCTTTTTAAGCTGCTCCTCCAACGAGTCGTTCGGGCGCTCCGCGGTCGCGATGTTTGTCGCGCAGCTTGACCCCACCATCGACGAGCTGAGCGATATTAAAACCGCGGTTTCCGAAGCGGTGACCAACTGTATTGTGCATGCTTACCGCGATACCATCGGAATCATTTACATAAACTGCAAGATGTTTGACAGCGGAAAGGCTGTTATCCGCATCCGCGACAAGGGCTGCGGAATTGAAAATATCAAGCAGGCCATGCAGCCCCTTTTTACAACCGCGGGCGACGAACGGGCGGGCCTTGGCTTCGCGGTGATGGAAAGCTTTATGGACAGCCTGCGCGTTTCCTCGAAGGTGGGGCGCGGCACCACGGTGACCATGAGCAAAACGATCGCGCGGCGGCCCCGGGACGACGAAAAGAATAAAACGGCCGGTTGATGATGAACAGGGAAGAAATGATCCATGCGAATATTGGTCTGGTCCATGCCTGCGCAAGGCGATTTAAAGGGCGCGGAATGGAGTACGACGACCTGTTTCAGGCGGGATGTCTCGGCCTGGTCAAGGCGGTCGACCATTTTGACAGCGGGCGCGGCGTGCAGTTTTCCACTTATGCCGTTCCGGTAATCCTGGGGGAAATCAAGCGGCTGTTCCGCGACGGCGGTGCGGTCAAGGTGGGCCGCAGCCTGAAGGAGCTTTCCGTCCGCGCTTCGCGGGAGGCCGGCGCTTTTATGAAGCGGGAGGGGAGAAGCCCGACGGTCGGTGAGCTGGCGGAGCTGCTCGGCGTTGAGCCGGAGGAAGCCGCGCAGGCGCTCGGCGCGGCACAGCTTCCGCTTTCCCTGACTTCCACCCAGGAGGACGAAAACCAGATCGATGTCGCGGTGGAACCGGAGGACGACAAAATCACCGAGCTGCTTTCGCTCAAACAGGTGGTGACGGAGCTTGACCCCAGGGACCGGAGCATCATTGTCTTCCGTTACTTTCAAAGCCGGACGCAGACACAAACCGCGCAGGCGCTCGGCATGACCCAGGTTCAGGTTTCGCGCAGGGAAAAGAAAATTCTGGGCCAGCTGCGGCAGAAACTGTCATAACGGAAAAACCAGGCATCCGTTCTCCAATCAAAACCGGAGAACGGATGCCTGGTTTGGTTTTACTCATTATAAGGCCGAATTTTCTGATATAAGCCCGGCGAATGTGTCCCCTGCACCAAGACCTGCGGCTGTGCGGTTTGCTGTTGCAGAGCCTCAATATAAATCGGTGCCATATCATATTCCTTGTTTTTCCTCAATTAACTTAATGATATATTATAATACCAAAATATGTAATTTTAAATCAGAAGAATAAATAGCTGTCTGGCAATCAATAGATAACGCCCTCCGGATTCTAAATCCGGAGGGCGTTATCTTGGACGGAGGCTTTGCAATCCATTCCTTATTCTGTAATATTGCCGATTTCGTACGGCGTGTTTTGATAGACGAAATAGTTCAGCCAGTTGGAAAACATCAAAAATGCGTGGCTGCGCCAGAAAAATGGCGGTTCCTGCGCGGGGTCGTCGTTGGGAAAATAGTTCTGCGGCATCAGCGGACGGAGCCCTTTTTGAACGTCGCGCAGATATTCCTTTTTGAGTGTGTTCCGATCATATTCTTCGTGACCCGTTACAAAAATCTGGCGCCCGTTTTGGGCCGCGACGATGTGAACCCCCGCCGCGTTCGATTCCGTCAGAATTTCCAGATCCGGGTGCTGCACAATATCTTCGCGGCGTACTTCCGTGTAGCGCGAATGCGGCGCCCAGAAGTTGTCGTCAAAACCGCGCACAAGCGGGTGGCGGGCGTCCAGAACACGGTGGCGGAAAATACCGGAAAGCTTTTGTTCCAGACTGTATTTCGGAACACCGAAATGGTAATACAATCCCGCCTGCGCGCCCCAGCAGATATGAAGGGTGGAATAGACATTTGTCCGGCTCCAGGCCATGATTCCGCACAGCTCATCCCAGTAATCCACCTCTTCAAACGGAAGCTTTTCCACGGGCGCGCCGGTAATGATCATGCCGTCGAATTTTTTGCTTTTCAAGTCGTCAAAGGTTTTATAAAATGTATTTAAATGAGAGGCGGATGTGTTTTTAGCGTTGTGTGTGGCCGTCTGCATCAGGTCCACTTCCACCTGCAGCGGCGTGTTGCTCAACAGGCGCAGCAGCTGTGTTTCGGTTTCAATTTTTGTCGGCATCAGATTGAGAAGGATGATTTTCAGAGGACGGATATCCTGACGGATCGCGCGCTGATGCGTCATTACAAAGATGTTTTCAGATTCCAATACTTCTATTGCCGGAAGATTCTCCTGAATTTCCTGAATTTTAATTGGCACGCTTTTTCCTCCCGCTTTCAAAAAAGATTTGCTCCCATTATAGCAAAGCTCCATTCATACTGCAATATCCGGTGATTTCTGCTGTTTTTAAAAAAGCTGAAAAATCATGTTGACATCGCCGATATAAAGTGTTATTATAGTCAAGTCGTCAAAAAACGGCAGGAAAACAGCGAAAAATGAGAACATGAATTTGCTTGTTTCACGCGGTTTCTCTTCAAAAAAATGAAGAAAAAATGTCTTGACAAATCGAGTGCGATATGATAAGATCATAAACGCTTCACAAATTTGAAACAGAAAAGATGCTTGACAGGTTAAACGAAATATGTTAACATTTTAAGTACTCTCCTGTTAAAGATGACGGAGACAGGACCTTGAAAATTAAACAACGAGAGAATACAAGGAACCCGTAATTAATTTGAGAGTATACAATGTACTTTCGGACGAGAGTTGGCTGACACTCTAAAAAAAGTCAGTAAGAATACACGTTAGTGTATCGTATTTAGAG
>JAAYUL010000047.1 GCA_012517675.1 Clostridiales bacterium
AATCGTTTGGAGGGAATCCATGAACGCAATCGATCTGTTGGCCCAAACCGCGAAGGAAGCGGGATGCCGGGTTCTCCGCAATGAACCGATGTGCCTTCACACCACCTTCAAAATCGGCGGACCGGCCGAGCTTTTTCTTACGGTTTTCGACCGCGAAGCCGTTCAAAAGGTCTACCGGGCGGCAGCGGAACTGAATATTCCCGTACTGCCTTTGGGAAACGGCTCCAACATGCTTGTGAGCGACGCGGGAGTCCGCGGCGCGGTTGTGGCTTTCTCCGGAGCATTCAGAGAAATCGACCTTACGGGCGAAACCACGGTGGAATGCGGCGCGGCCGCCGCGCTGGCGGCGGTCTGCGCTTTCGCAAGGGATCACGCTCTGACCGGTCTGGAGTTTGCCTGGGGAATCCCCGGCACGGCGGGCGGCGCGGCTTTTATGAACGCTGGCGCCTACAATGGCGAAATGAAGAATATTCTGCTGCGCTGTACTCATATCACAAAAACGGGCGAATTCGGTTCCGCGGAGGGGGCGGCCCTTTCGCTTGGCTACCGCCGCAGCGTTTATATGGAAACCGGGGCGACCATCCTTTCCCTGACGCTTCAGCTGGAAAAGGGGCAAAAAGACCGGATCGCGCGCTGCATGGACGAAATCTATGAGCGCCGCCGGTCAAAGCAGCCGTTGGAACTGCCCAGCGCGGGCAGCGTGTTTAAGCGCCCGCCGGGGTTTTTCGCGGGTTCGCTGATCGAATCGTGCGGCCTCAAGGGCCGACGGGTGGGCGGCGCGATGGTAAGCGAAAAGCACGCGGGCTTTATCGTGAACACGGGCGGCGCGACCTGCGCCGACGTGCTGGCCCTGATTGAAATCATTCAGAAAACCGTTCTGGAACGCACGGGCGTCGCGCTGGAATGCGAAGTCAAAACAATTGGCTGAAGCAGGACTTTCCCGGAGAAAGCAAAGCATCATAAAATCAGTTCAGGCTTGCCCTGAAGGAGGAACTATGGAATTCTTGATTGTAACCGGCCTTTCGGGCGCGGGAAAGTCCCGCGCGGTGGATGCGTTGGAGGACATCGGCTTCTTTTGCGCGGACAATATCCCGCCCAAGCTGATCGAAACCTTTTACGAGTTTTCGCAGCAGGCCAGCGGAAGCCTTTCCCGCGTTGCGGTTGTCACGGACGTGCGCGGCGGGAATATGTTTTCCAGCCTGATTCAGACGCTGGACAAGATGAACGCGGAGCATAAGGAGTATAAAATCCTGTTTCTTGACGCGAAAGACTATGTGCTGATCAATCGGTTTAAAGAAACGCGGCGCAAGCATCCTCTGGCGGAAAACTGCCTCGGTTCGCTGGAGCAGGCGGTCAAGCTGGAACGCAATGTGCTCAGGCCGGTCCGCGAGAAGGCGGATTTCATCATAGACACCTCGTATCTTTCGCCGGCGCAGCTGAAAGAGCGCATTTCCGGCCTGTTTTTGGGCGATTCCTCCGACGCGCTGATGATCCACTGTGTTTCGTTCGGGTTTAAATACGGCATTCCGACGGAGGCCGATCTGGTGTTCGACGTCCGCTGCCTGCCGAACCCCTATTATGTGGAGGAACTGAAAAATCTGACGGGGCTTGACAAGCCCGTCCGCGATTATGTGATGCAGTGGGATCAGACCAAGGGCTTTGTCACCCGCTTTCTCGACCTGATCGATTATATGATCCCGCTTTACTGCAACGAGGGGAAAAGCCAGCTGGTCGTCGCGGTGGGATGCACCGGCGGGCACCACCGTTCGGTCACGCTTGCGCAGCTTTTGTACAATCATCTGCTGGAAAAAAATCTGCGGACAAGCGTCAACCACCGCGACATTCGAAAGCAGTAAACGGAGGCGAGCCGGATGTCTTTTGCGTCCGCAGTGAAAATGGAATTGTGCAGGTCCGCGACCGAAAACGGCTGTTGTAAAAAAGCCGAGTGCTGCGGCCTGCTTTTGTTTGGAAAGAGCTTTTCCCGCGCCGATGTGACCCTGACGACCGGGATTCAGGCGGTTGCCCGCAGCGCCGCGCAGCTTGCCGCGGAAGAGACGGGCGCGATCATGGAGGTTTCTTCCGCCATGCTGCACCGAGGGGACAGCCGGGTTGTGTTTACCCTTTCCGCGGCGGATCAGAACGCAAGGGACGCGGTGCTCGCCGCGTTTGGCTATACCGGCCGGGAAATCAATCTTCGCATCAACCGCTCCAATATGGAAAACGACTGCTGCGTCGGTGCGTTTCTTCGGGGGGCGTTCCTGTCCTGCGGCACCGTTTCCGACCCGCAGAAGGATTATCATCTGGAATTCCCCGTGCCGTTCATGAACCTTGCGCGCGACCTCTGCGCCCTGATCGGTGAAATTTACGAGCTTGGATTTCAGCCGGGCATGCTGCAGCGCCGCGGCGCTTATGTCGTGTACCTGAAAGGCAGCGAGCGCATTGCGGATTTTCTCACGTTCATGGGGGCGGGGAACGCCGCAATGGAGCTGATGCAGACCAAAATCGTCAAGGAAGTGCGCAACAACGTCAACCGGAAGATCAATTTTGAAACCGCGAATCTGGGAAAAACCGCGCAGGCCGCCGCGGCGCAGGTGCTTGCGATCGAAAAGATCCTGGCTTCTCCCCGCGGCATTCACGCGCTTCCGGAGGATTTGCAGGAGCTGGCCATGCTGCGGTACCGCAGCCCTGAAATGTCGCTGCGCGAGCTGGGGGACACGCTTTCGGAGCCGCTGAGCCGTTCCGGGATCAACCACCGTCTGCAGCGCATCGTGGATTTTTCAAAAGAGATTTAAACGGAATGGGGGAGGCCGTATTGTGTGAGATTCAGCAGAAGCTTAAGTCCGTATTGATCGCGCAGGGAGCTTCCCTCGTCGGCTTTGCCGATTTACGTCCGGTTTGGAAAGGGAGCCTGAAAACAGGGGTGTCCGTTGCTTTGCCTCTGCCGCGCGAGGTGGTACGTTCCCTGCCAAACGGTCCGGTCCCGCGGTATTATGATGCTTACTGCCGGCTGAACGGCCGGCTTGACCGCATTGTGACGGCGGGCGCGGAATATCTGAAGGCCGAAGGGTACCATGCGTTCGCACAGACCGCCGGAGCGGTAAACGAGTCGGAGGATTACCGGACGGAACTGCCGCATAAAACCGTTGCCACGCGCTCCGGCCTTGGATGGATCGGCAAATGCGCGCTGCTTGTTACACCGGAATATGGCTCCGCGGTACGCCTTTCCTCGATTCTGACCGACGCTCCCGTGCGGTGCGGCGTTCCCATCGCGCAATCGCGCTGCGGGAGCTGCACGGCCGGTGCGGACGTGTGTCCCGGGAAAGCGGTATCGGGAAAAGTGTGGAGCGCCGGTGTGGACCGCAATGATTTTTTCAACCCGTACGCATGCAGAAAGGCGGCGCGCGCGCTCGCACGGGAGCGCATTCAGAGGGAAATCACCCTTTGCGGGCGCTGTATTGCGGCATGTCCGTACACAAAACGATATCTGGCGGAAAAATAGAAAGGAAGCACGGCGTTATGTTTGTCCATCTTCATCTGCACAGCGAATACAGCCTTCTGGACGGCGCGTGCCGTATCGGCCGGCTGGTGGAAACCGCCGCCGCGCGCGGCGACACCGCGGTTGCGGTGACCGACCATGGCGTAATGTACGGCGCGGTCGATTTTTACAAGGCCGCGAAACAGAAGGGCATCAAGCCGATTCTTGGCTGTGAGGTGTACGTTGCGCAGCGCACCCGCTTGGACCGTGTGCATGAGCTTGACGCGGAAAACCGCCATCTGGTGCTGCTGTGTGAAAACAACACCGGGTATCAGAACCTGATTGCCATGGTTTCCAAATCCTGGACGGAAGGCTTTTACAGCAAGCCGCGCGTGGATTTTGAACTGCTGGAGCAGCATCACGAAGGGCTGATCGCGCTTTCCGCGTGTCTCGCGGGCGAAATCCCCCGCGCGCTGACCGCTAATGATTATGAGGGCGCGAAGCAGGCGGCGCTCCGCTACGACAAAATTTTCGGCCGGGGCAATTTCTATCTTGAGCTGCAGGACCACGGCATCCGGGAGCAGAAGCGCATCAACCCCATGCTGCTGCGTCTTTCTCAGGAAACGGGGATTCCTCCCGTGGTGACGAACGACTGCCATTATATCAGCCGGGAAGACAGCAAAATGCACCATATTCTGCTCTGTATCCAGACCAACCATACCGTGGAAGACAAGGACGGCATGGAATTTGAAACCGACCAGTTTTATTACAAAACCGAGGAGGAAATGCGCGCGCTGTTTCCGGACTGCCCGCAGGCGGCGGACAACACCGTAAAAATCGCGGAGCGCTGCAACGTGGAGCTGGAATTCGGAAAGACCAAGCTGCCGCGTTTCGACACGCCGAACGGGCAGGAAAACACCGCCTATTTTCGGGAGCGCTGCTACGAAGGCCTGTACCGCCATTATGGGGAGCACCCGGAACAATCCCTGGTGGACCGGCTGGAATATGAGCTGAATACCATCGAAAAGATGGGCTATGTCAATTACTACCTGATCGTGCACGATTTTGTTCGCTACGCGAAGGAAAGCGGAATCCCCGTCGGCCCCGGCAGGGGCTCCGGCGCGGGCAGCCTGGCCGCTTACTGCATCGGCATCACGGGGATCGACCCCATTCGCTACAACCTGCTGTTCGAGCGGTTCCTGAATCCGGAGCGGGTGAGCATGCCGGACTTCGACATCGATTTTTCCGACGAACGGCGGCCGGAGATGATCGACTATGTGGTGCGCCGCTACGGCGCCGACCATGTGGCGCAGATCGTCACCTTCGGCACCATGGCCGCGCGCGGCTCTATCCGCGACGTGGGGCGCGCCATGGCGATGCCCTACGCGGCGGTGGACGCCATTGCCAAGCTGGTGCCCATGGAGCCGAATATTACGCTGGAAAAGGCGCTGCAGGCCTCCGGGGAGCTGCGCCAGCGGTACGACACCGACCCGCAGGTGCATGAGCTGATCGATATGGCGCGGAAGATCGAGGGGATGCCGCGCAACGCCTCCACGCATGCGGCGGGCGTCGTGATTACGGACCGGCCGGTCGCGGAGTATGTGCCGCTGGCGAAGAACGGCGATTCCGTGGTCACGCAGTACACCATGACCACGCTGGAGGAGCTCGGCCTGTTGAAAATGGATTTTCTCGGACTGCGCAACCTTTCCGTTATCCGCGACGCGCAGGATATGATTGCAAAGCAGCGGCCCGGCTTTCGGATTGAAGACATTGCGATTGACGACTCAAAGGTTTACGCGATGCTTTCGACCGGCGCGACGGACGGCGTGTTCCAGTTCGAATCCGCGGGCATGCGCAGCGTGATCATGCAGCTGAGACCGGAAAACATCGAAGACCTGATCGCCGTGATTTCGCTTTACCGGCCGGGCCCGATGGAATCCATTCCGCGCTACATCCGGAACCGGCATCATCCGGAAAAGGTGAGCTACCGCCATCCTCTGCTCAAAGATATCCTCGACGTGACATACGGCTGCATCGTTTATCAGGAGCAGGTCATGCAGATCTTCCGCAGCCTCGCGGGATATTCGCTCGGCCGCGCCGATATTGTGCGCCGCGCCATGAGCAAAAAAAGGCGGCGGTCATGGAACGGGAAAGCCGGATTTTCATTTATGGCCTGACGAATGAAAAGGGAGAGGTGGAGGTGGACGGCTGCATCCGCCGCGGTGTGGACGAGGCGACCGCCAAGGCGATTTACGGGGAAATGGAAAGCTTTGCCTCCTACGCCTTCAATAAATCCCATGCCGCCGCCTATGCGCTGCTGAGCTATCAGACGGCGTGGCTCAAGTGCTATTACCCGCGCGAATATCTGGCGGCGCTCATGACCAGCGTGCTCGACAATACCAATAAGCTTTCCGCCTATATCGCGGAATGTGTGCGGCTCGGCATCCGCGTGCTGTCGCCCCATGTCAACGAAAGCGGCATGGGTTTTACCGTTTCCGGAAAAGACATCCGATTCGGCCTGCTGGCGGTGCGCAACCTCGGGCGGGGGTTCATTCAAAGCCTGCTGGAAAACCGGGAGGAAAAGGGAAGGTTCCCTTCCTTTTACGCGTTCTGCAAGCGCATGTACGGCGGGCTGAACCGCCGCGCGCTGGAAAGCCTTGTCAAATGCGGCGCGTTGGACGGCCTGAACCTGAACCGCAGGCAAATGCTTGAAAACGCGGGCGGTGTGCTGGACCATCTGGATGACGACCGGCGCAGAAATCTGGAGGGCCAGATGGGATTTTTCGACCGGCCCGGCGATTCGGACGAAGCGGAGTATGCGGTGAAGCCCGCGCCGGATTTTTCCACGGCGGACAAGCTTGCCATGGAAAAGGAAGTGACCGGCATGTACCTTTCTGGCCACCCGATGGCGGAGTATATCGAACTGTATGATCGGATCGGGGCGCGCCGGACCGGCGAAATCCTGGACGACGCGCGGGAACAGGGCGGCGCGTACCACGACGGCGATATGGTGACGCTGCTTGGAATCATTGTTTCCGTCAAAATGAAGGTGACGAAAAGCAACAGCACCATGGCGTTTGTGGTTCTGGAAGATATGTTCGGCTCCGTGGAGGTGCTGGTGTTTCCCAAAATACTTGCCGAGAACGCGGAACAGATCGCGGAGGGCAGGATCGTCAGGCTGGTCGGAAGGCTGAGCATGCGCGAAGAGGAGGAACCGAAAATTATCTGCGAAAAGGTTTTTCCGGCTCCCTCCGCCTCCGGGGCGCCGTCCGACCCCAAAAAAGAAGGGCATACGGGCCGCAGGCGCGGCCTTTACCTGAAGGTGCCGGGGGAACAGAGCGTGGCATATGACCGCGCCATGAAATACATCGCGGTTTTCGACGGCATGACGCCGCTGTACGTTTATTTTTCGGATACAAAAAAATTATTCCGCGCTCCGTTTTCCCTGCGCGTCAGCGTGAACGATGTGCTGCTGCGGGAGCTTGGCAAGGTTCTTGGAAAGGAAAATGTTGTCTATATTACCGAAAAACAACAATAATCCATATTTCGGAACAAATTTTACATATTTTCAAGTTGATTATTTTATATCCGGTCGATTATAATATAAATGTATATGAAATAATGCTGCTATGCTTTAAAAATAAGGGGGATTACATTTATGAGTACAAAAACAATTGCTGTATTGACCAGCGGCGGAGACGCGCCGGGCATGAATGCGGCAGTTCGTGCGGTGGTACGTTCCGGGATTTCTTTTGGAATGCGCGTTATGGGGATACGCAGAGGCTATAACGGCCTGTTGAACGGCGACGTGTTTGAAATGAATCTTCGCAGCGTTTCGGATATTATCCACCACGGCGGCACGACGCTGTACACGGCCCGCAGCCCTGAATTCAATACGCCGGAGGGCGTGCAGAAGGCGGCGGACAACTGCCGTAAAATGGGAATCAACGGGGTGGTCGTCATCGGCGGTGACGGTTCGTTCCGCGGCGCAAGGGATTTGACCGGCGCGGGAATTCCGTGTATCGGTGTTCCCGGAACCATTGACAACGACATTGCTTCCAGCGAATACACCATCGGATTCGACACTGCGATGAATACGGCGGTGGAAATGGTCGACCGCCTGCGCGATACGACCGAATCCCACGACCGCTGCAGCGTGGTGGAGGTTATGGGAAGGCGCTGCGGCGATCTCGCGCTCCAGACCGGAATCGCGGTCGGCGCGACGACCATTCTGGTGCCGGAGATCCCGTTTGATTTTCATAAGGATATTGTCGAGCGCATGCGCTTTACGCAGAAGACCGGAAAAAAGCATTTCATTATTGTTGTGGCGGAAGGCGTCGGCGGGGTTGACAAGCTTGCCAAGGATATTGAAAAAGAAACCGGAATTGAAACCCGCGCGACGGTGCTTGGGCATGTGCAGCGCGGCGGTTCCCCGACCCTGCGCGACCGAGTGGTTGCCAGTGAAATGGGCTATTATGCTTCCGAACTGCTCAACAACGGAAAGAGCAACCGTGTTATTGTGATGCGCGGCGGTAAAATCGTTGACCTTGACATTACCGAGGCGCTGGAAATGAAGCGGGTGTTTGACAAGCACCTGTATGACATTGCACATAAAATCTCGATCTGAGATACCGTATGTAACGGCTTTTTCCCCTCCGAATGATTCGGAGGGGATTTTTTCTGCGTTTCTCCTTTCGCGTGAGCAGGTTCTCTTCGGAACCCGCACACATTTCCCTTGAAATTATCATATGATAACGGTATCTGAAGAAAGGGGAGATGAGGAAAATGTATCGGCAATGTCCGTGTTCCGGAAACAGAAATACAAACGATGGACTGCTGAAAGATCGTGGACCGGAGCCGCTTGTCATCAATATTGAAAGGGCGACACGAAACAACAATGCATTTCGTACCGTCTTGTGGACGGGCGGCCACTTGCAGCTGACGTTAATGAGAATTCGGGCCGGCGAGGAAATCGGGCTGGAGAATCATCCGAACCTGGATCAGTTTATCCGCATTGAACAGGGTCAGGGACTTGTAAAAATGGGTGACAGGAAAGACAACCTGAATTTTCAAAGGAGAGTTTCCGGAAGCGATGCGATTATCATACCGGCCGGAACGTGGCATAATCTGATCAACATAGGGAACGTGCCTTTAAAGCTCTATTCCGTTTACGCGCCGCCGCAGCACCCGAAGGGAACGGTGCACAGAACCAAGGCGGACGCCGAAGCAGCCGAACATT